>DATHWC010000304.1:0-9716 GCA_035460985.1 Lunatimonas sp. | reverse complement strand
AAAAAAGGGCAAAAACAAATAGGAATTAGCTTGAAGTTCGCCAAATAACCATACCAAGACCACACATTGTACGTAACAAATTGCGGTGGATATGTATCCCCAAGAAAGTACTGTCAAACGCGTCCTAAAAATCGGATCCTTCGATTTGCTCAGGTTATAAAGAAATAAAGAATTTAATACCCTCTCCCACATATCTACTCCTCGAAAAAAATAGAAATTATACTTCGTTTGCTTTTTAAGTATTTGAAATACAATATGCTGACCATTAAGGATAAACGCATCTTGTATAGGTAAATATTGCACTTTTATTAGTAAAACAACATAAAAACCTTATTTTTTTATTGGAGAAATCGTTGACTGTTAACGAGATAATATGAGGATATTTCAAACGCACACGGCAAAGTTTGAATTATTCTCTATCATAAAGCCAGTCGCTGTTTGTTTTTGGGATATAGTTTCCGGCTAGGTAGTTTTTTATCCTTGATACACGTAAATCATTTTCCGCACGTTGGGAGTGATAATTAAATCGACTAGGGGCACGTATCATGGCAATCAAAGCGAGATATTCATCTTCACTAAGCGAGTTAAAACTCTTTCCAAAATAATATTCAGCCGCGGGACCAAAGCCATGGAGTGGCTTACCATCCCTTTGCCCCATATACGCATGATTTATAAATAGTTGAAGGATTGTATCTTTTGGGGTTAGGGGGTCAAATGCAAATCGGGCGATAAGTGTCTGCTTGATTTTTTTGATTCCTGGGTTAAATTCATCAAAATAGAACATCTTCACCAGTCCCTGACTCAGCGTCGTTACCCCAGTACCGGGTGTGGTCATATCAACTCCCTTGTGATGATAAAAATTGGGATCCTGCACTTTCAGCAGCATATCCAACTGGTTCTCGCTAAGATTCTTTAACTCTAACCGATTCTCCCCGACTTTTAGGGCATTGGCAACAATATCAGTTGTATTTGCCCGGGCATCTAGGATAATAATCAAATAGTAGCCTGAAACTATACCCAGGAATATTACAAGGGTGAGGGATAAAATTTTCAGTGTTTTCATTTGGGGCTGTAGAATAGGAAAATTTTAATTTACTAGATTAACAGATCTGAAAACGGGAAAAAATGCCGAAAAATTATTGATGGTTTATTAATAATTGTTAATGGTAAATGATTAATGGTTAATGTTGGTTTTCGTTGATTTAATAATGGCTGTGAATAAATTAATTGTTTCCATAGCATCGTTGTTAATGCTTTCAAATTGTTCGGCAGTCAAATAATCGGTTTCTTTTAATAGTCAGAACCGATATAATATTTCATTGATTTCCTTTTGCGCGATGTCCATTTTGTGTTTAAAATCGTTTTTGGTTTCTGCGTGTTCTGCTTCGCGGATCATAGCAACAACACTCGTCCCGCTTCTAAGATCATGCATTTGCAATGTCTGATAGAAGATCTCCTTCTGATTTGCTAAACAGCGGGTACCCGTACTTGCCCATTATTTCAATAAAGGCTCATTTAGAAAGTCCGGCTAAATCAGCAGCCTGCCCCAAAGAAAGCTTCTCTCTTTCATATAATTCTCCAGCTAAGAGTATTTTCAGTTCCGATTCATCGATATCCAAATTCTAAGGTAATTTTAAGCTTATTGTCAGCATTTTCAAGACTTTAAAGATATTATCGTATTTTGACATTATTCGTTTCCTTAAATTCCTGCTATTTTCTTCAATTAAACTGGTAATCAACTATCTAACTCTTTCAAATCGCAAGGTACAGATTTTAATATTGCACGGCCTGCTACGCTTAATGATCCATTTTCTAAACCTTCTATGCAGGAACTTTACAAATCTTAATATGTGAATATAGTTCAAAAAGTTGACCCTTCCAATGAAACATCTCGAAGCCCGTGCCGAAGGAGCTGATACAAAATAGATTTTTAGGGGACTAGCCGAGGGCAAAACCATTCAGGGATGGGACGATTTGTTAACTTGAGTCAAGACGGGGTATGGATGTTTTATTCTATCAGGGTACCCGACCTACGCCGTCAAATCCATCCATAGCGTTTGTAGACGTGAGTCCTTCTACCGCATCTGGTAGAATCCAGCTATCCAATGGGACCTCCGGTGAAATAATTTGGAATCCGGGTCCTAGAGAATGGTCAGATAAAAAGTATCTTTACCCCATCCCGGAAGCCGACCGCGACCGAAACCCCGCATTGGGCCAAAATCCGGGCTGGTAAAACAGCATAAAAAATATGTCAATGCAGCAGTATTCCTCCGGGACACTGCTGCTTTATGTTAAACAAATAACCATGAAAGCATTACATCTATTTATTTTCACTTGTTTTTTCTTCTCGGCTTCCTTTGCACAGCAAGGTAATGATCAAGCCTTTAAAGTCGCCAGCTATAACCTCCGCATGGATACCGCCAGTGACAGCCTAAATGCCTGGCCAAACCGGAAGGAAAACGTCAAAGCCTTGATTCAATACCATGATTTTGATATTATCGGCACTCAAGAGGGATTTATCCACCAAGTTAAGGCTCTAATCGAAATTCCGGGATTCGCATACATTGGTGCGGGCAGGGATGACGGCAAGGAGGCTGGCGAACATTCTGCAATTGTCTTTAATACCAATAAGTTTGAGTTGATTGATTCCGGTAATTTCTGGTTAAGCGAAACCCCTGACAAACCGGGATTGGGATGGGATGCCACCTGCTGTAACCGAATCGCTTCTTGGGGGAAATTCAAAGATAAGATATCCAATATTGAATTCTTTGTTTTCAATGCCCATTTTGACCACCAAGGTGTCGTTGCCCGGCAGGAATCCGGAAAATTGATGGTGAAAAAAATCACTGAAATAGCAAAGGATGCCCCGGTAATATGCACAGGTGATTTCAATTCGCTTCCGGAAACCGAGCAAATAAAAGCAATGTCGGAGCTTCTCAATGATAGTTACTACGTAACCAAACTTCCCCCTTACGGGCCTGTCGGTACCTCAACGGGGTTCCGTTTTACCGCGCCGTTGAAAAACCGTATTGATTACGTTTTTGTAAGTGACCATTTTGAAGTGTTAAAATACGCAGTCTTAACCGATGCCAAGGACCAACGATATCCTTCTGACCATATGCCGGTTGTTGCGGATGTTAAGTTTGTGAAATAGGGTAATTTGATCGGGAGCCATCTTTTTGATATTAGATGGCTTCTTTTTTTATTGTTTAACGGACCGTAGTTGATATCTGAAATTCCTTTGTCCGGTAGTTTGTACTTTTCATGAGTACATTGATAAAATTGGGGTGTTTTCATGAATACCTGGCGGAATACGTATTATAATTTTTCGATTAATAGTGTCATTGCCTTATTTTGGCTGATTTAATTTCAATCCCAATCCTAATGAAATTGAAAAGCAGCCCCCATACAAGAATAGGGATTGCCAAAATACAAATGCCTATTCCAAATGCTTGGTACAAAAAAGTGCCAGAGTCCAGAATTAATTGAAATATTACTAAAAAATACATGTATTTTTACCAAAGACTCTCGCTCAGGTATGGCAGTGTTTGCAGTATTAAAGTCTATCATTCCTTCTGGATTTTTTAGTTCACTTCTTCATTTAATCAAGAACCAATGAGTTGATTTGAATTGCATTTTATTACAAATTTCGGAATTTGAAGAAAATTAAATCCAATACAATACACATCCTCTTCCCCTTCAAGCAAACTTTCAACAATATTTTCCCGAAAACTTATTGGCTTTTTGATATTTAAACTTTCCAGTTCTCTTTTTTTCTCTTCTACAGATGTCCAATTGCCGATTGAAACTGCGGTAGAATCAGCCCATGCGATTAGATTGGGGACTAACTCCGTAACATCCAAAACATCTGTTTTATTTGGATAGTATACAGCCCAAACATTTTCTGTTAACTTACTAATATCGGGTTTTGTCTTGTAGAATCGGATTGAATTAATTTTCATATCGCCTTCCGATATTTTCTGAAGAAGTGGCTGAAGGTTTTCAATTGTTGTATTTCCAAGACTTTGAATCGAATCAACGGAATCGCCGAACAGTTTCTTTTGTTTTGTATAGGAAAATGCTCCTATGTTTTCAAAAATTATATTTGAAAATCCATCCGCCGATGCATGTTTTGCATGGGGATAGTAGCTAAATGCTCCTTCTGATTTTACATAGTATTTAACAAAACTCATTTTTATAAAATCCTCCAATAAATTCTCTATAATCTGCTTATCCTGTTTTGATGCATCGTTCCACAGATACCGAAGAATCATGTTAAACCCTTTCACTTTTTTTAGATTCCATTCATGAATTTCATCTAATGCTTCTTCATCTGCGGGATATGGTTCTGTAAGGATTCTCATAGCAGATGAAAATAGTTTTTCAGTATATTGTAAGGGAAATTCCTCGTATAAATCATTCCCGTCATTATCCCGATATGCTTTTAAAATTGAGGCTGTATTATTTAGGTCATATTTAAGTAACTTACCTGTTTTTTTGTTTTTTGGCCCCCACATCCCGCTTGTACTGTCCTGAAAATCATACATCCACGTTAACATGGCATGTTTCCATTCGGGCGAAAAATTGTACAAATTGTTTCTTTCAAGCGTATTGCCATCAATTGAACAATCTAATATGTTGCGGGCAAAATGAAAGGAAGTTTGGGGAAATTTAGAAGCAATCCAGCCTACATAGGAGATATCGTTTAGGAAGGATGTGAGTTTCTCGGAAGTATTAATATCATCCAGGAATTTTAAAGGATATTTGAGTTGCAAAGGAGCAGTTGTTGAATCAGACAATGCTTCCAGATGATTAATTATGTTTTGCGAAATCTCCCAATAAATACAATAAGGGGCAGACTCATCAACAAATGCTCCTGTATCAGGATTTTGTAGATTTAGAAAAAAATCTATTTCTTCCTGTTTACTGTTGAAATCTGGAATTTTTATTAATCCATCCCTTTTCTTTAATTTAGCATAATATTTGGATAAAGAATTTATTGCTTCGTAATATTTTCCTTTATCCAGCAGGTATGAAAATCCCAACATTCTGAACTCAAAATCAGCCATGTAATAGCCTTCCTTTTGCAATTTTTTATTCAGCTTAAAGAGTTCTTTTACTTGGGTTTTCACTTGTAAAGTCAAAACTGCAACCGTAACAAAAACCGTTAATAGACCAAAGACCGCAATAATTACGATTTTTTTACTTCTCATATCTTTATTTGATCATGTTTTAAACCGAACTTAGCACGAATTAAAGATTAAAATCACCGGTAAGTTAGTTGCCGAAATGGCTTCGCGAACTAAACAACCAATCTTATTTGTATGGGTGCGATTTTTGAACTTACAATTTGGAGAAAGTCTGCTAATCATGTCGAACGTAATTTCTAATCCAACTGTTGAATCGGCGATCTCTTATTTTTTGTCTTATCCATCTTCTGATTTGGTACTTATTGCAATAATCCGAACATTCTTAATCCGAGCTTTTAAATTCTCGAATATATCAAAAGTACGATGTTAAGGGGTGAACATTGGAATAAAAATCTTCAAAGACCGATGAACTTTCCAAAAGTTTTAATTTAAATTTTGTTATTCCGCCTCTAAACCTTAATTTTAATAAACCAAAATTAGAATCGGCCTGGGAATTTTATGGATAAGGCTTTCCTGCTTCTTATGTCAGTCCTTTATATTGGTGCAGGGATAATGCATTTTATAAAACCCAAAATTTACCTTCGGATTATTCCCCCATATATTCCATTTCCTAAAATAATTAACCGAATAGTTGGTTTTTTTGAGATTATTTTAGGTCTAGGTTTGTTATGGGACCATACACGAAGTGCTTCGGCCTTCGGGATTATTATATTATTGTTTGCAGTTTTCCCAGCCAACCTGTACATGTATCAGCAAAAAAACAACCGAATTCCAAAATGGTTGTTATTTCTGAGACTGCCTTTTCAATTGGTGCTGATTGCCTGGGCATATATTTACCTTTAAATACAAATACATTGAGTTTTAGTGATTTTAATTTAGTTGCCCCGCTTCAAGAGGGGCTGGACGCCATGGGGTTTGAAAACCCCACTCCGATACAAGAACAGGCCATACCTGTTATTTTGGCTGGTAAAGACCTGATTGCAACTGCCCAGACGGGCACAGGTAAAACGGCCGCATTTATTCTTCCCATTTTGCACCATATAGTAACCGGAAATAGCCCCGGAGTAAATGTGTTGATTTTGGCGCCGACACGGGAACTGGCCATTCAAATTGACCAGCAGATACAAGGGTTGGCTTATTTTCTAGGGATCAGTTCCATTCCGATATATGGAGGAGGGGACGGCAATACTTGGGAGCAGCAGAAAAAGGCCCTGGAAATGGGGGCGGAGATTGTAGTTGCAACCCCGGGTAGGCTGATAGCTTTGCTCCAGGGAGGCAAGATCAAGCTGGATACCCTGAAGTACCTTATTTTGGATGAAGCAGACAGGATGATGGATATGGGTTTTTCGGAGGACATTCTGACCATTATCAACTACCTGCCTACGAAACGTCAAACCTTACTTTTTTCAGCAACCATGCCTGCAAAAATCAGGAAGTTTTCGCAACAGATCCTAAAAGACCCTGAGGAAATATCCATTGCGTTAGGCAAAACCGCCAAGGGAGTTTCGCAATATGTTTATATGGCATATGACCAACAGAAGGAAAGCCTGATGTTGCATATTTTAGGACAAAAAGATTATGAAGCAGTGATTATTTTCTGCTCCACCAAAGACAAGGTGAAATCACTTTATAAAACCCTCCGGGGAAAATTTGATGTAGAGGCTTTCCACGCAGATTTAGACCAAACGGAACGGGAGAAAATCATGTCTGCCTTTAAAAGTAAAAAGATAAAAATATTGGTAGCCACTGATATACTTTCGCGTGGCATAGATGTTGAAGATATCGAGTTAGTGGTGAATTACGATACGCCCAATGATCCGGAGGATTATGTACACCGGGTAGGGCGTACTGCCCGAGCTCAAAAACAGGGTACAGCCATCACTTTGGTCAATGATAAGGACCGGTTTAAGTATTCCAACATAGAACGGCTGATCGGGTTGGATATTGAAAAATTACCGCTTCCCGCAGGCTTGGGAGATGGTCCTTCTTTATCTGGTGAGTCAAGTCGGGGAGAAAGGTCCCCATTTAAGGGAAAAGGTAAAGGGCAAAAGGGACCCAGAAACCAGAATGACAAAAAAAGAAGGCCAAGTAGGGAAAATCAAACTTCGAATAATTCGGATAATATTACCCTTACCGAGGAATCAAAAAGTGAGTCGAAACCTAAAAGCAGGAAATTTCCACCTCGAAAGAGCCAAGTTTCTTCCGTGGAGGACCCAAAGCAGGCTCAGTCAGGTGACCACAATGAATCAGTGAATGAAACATCATCTAAGTTTAAAAACCGAAAAAATATAACAGAATAAACAAAGGGGAATGAAAGACCGAAAGATTTATATCATAGGCGCAGGCATTTCAGGGCTGGTGGCCGCCATAGAGTTGGAAAAAGCCGGCTATTTCCCCGTAATTTTGGAAAGTAAGGATCGGGTAGGAGGAAGGATAAAAACCGATCTTGTGGATGGATATCTGCTTGATCACGGCTTTCAGGTGTTACTTACGTCTTATCCCGAGGCACAGAGGTATTTGGATTTTGACGCATTAGACCTGAAACACTTTCATCCGGGAGCTATGATTTTTGATTCTGGAGAAATAGTCGCCGTTCATGACCCACTTCGGAGGCCGACTCAATTTCTGAACATGGCTTTTTCCAAGGTTGGTAACGTTTTTGACAAAATAAAAATTTATCGGTTAACCAAGGAGTTGAAGGGAAAGCATGAGGAAGAGATTTTCTCCGCTCCGGAAATGACCACTTCAGAATATCTGAAAAAGAGGGGTTTTTCGGAGAAAATGATCCGATTATTTTTCAGACCATTCTTTGCGGGAATCTTTTTGGAAGAGGAATTGCAAACTTCATCGAGGATGTTTGAATTTGTGTTTAAGATGTTTTCTATCGGCTATGCAGCAATTCCAGCCAGAGGTATGATGGAAATTCCCAAGCAATTAGCCGCAAGGCTTCATAGCACCCAGTTTAGATTCAACACCTCTGTATCTAAGATTACCCATACCGAAATACACTTGGAGTCAGGAGACGTCATTACCGCGGATGATATTATTCTTACCATACCCCCGGTGGGAATTGTTGACGGGATTACCGAAGATCCTATTACCTACCAGGGGGTAACGAACCTTTATTTTTCTTTGCAGCGTTCGTTTATAGCGCAGCCAATCATCAGCTTAGTACCTAATGATTCGTTTTTGATCAATAATTTTGTCTTCATGACAGATGTAAGCAAGGAATATTCTTCGAATGGAAGGGCATTACTGTCTGTTTCGATAATTAAGGACGTATCAGGTATCGAAAAGCTTGAAAAACTTATTCCCTTGGAATTGGAAGTTATTTCTGGGATCAAGGCAGAACATTTTGAATTCATAATGGGTTTTAAAATTGACGACGCTCTTCCGATAACTAGAGATCTCAAATATGCAAAACCATCCCACCACCATGAGTGGCACGACCATCTTTTTCTTGCAGGAGATCACCTGCTAAATGGGTCCATAAATGCGGCTATGCAATCAGGTAGAAGTGCGGCAGAAGCGGTGATTGCCAAAGATCTTTTTGTTAAATAGAGTACTTTTCTAACCGAACACCTGATGAAAAAGACAGTAGCTATAGCCGGAGCAACCGGATATATCGGCAAATGGTTTATTGACAGGTTTAAAGATACCTATAATATCATTGGGCTCAGCCGCAACGAAATCTCATCTAATCCTTCGCCTGAGGTGTCATGGCGCCAAGTAGAACTCTATTCTATCACTTCCACACAAAAGGCACTCGAAGGAGTGGATATTGCAATCTATCTTGTTCACTCCATGAGTGCGTCCACCCGGCTAAATCAGGGTAGTTTTGAAGATACCGACCTGATTTTGGCAGATAATTTTGTCCGGGCCGCATCTGAAAACGGGGTGGAACAGATTATTTATCTTGGTGGAATATTACCTAAGGAGGGAACACCGGAACAGTGGTCAACTCATCTCCGAAGCAGACTTGAAGTGGAGGAAACCCTTTCGGGAGGCACTCCGGCACTTACGGCCCTTAGGGCTAGCGTGATCGTTGGGCCAGGAGGTTCTTCCTTTGATATGATCAAAAACCTTGTGAAGAAATTGCCGATTTTGATGTGTCCTAAGTGGACTGAATCGAAGACGCAGCCCATTTCCCTAAAAGACACATTGGATATACTAAATTCCTGTATAGCCAACCCCAACGTATATGGTAAGGCCATAGAAATAGGAAGTCCGGAGGTGATGTCTTACAAGGAAATGCTGATTCAGACAGCCAAGGTATTGAAAAAAAAGCGCGTAATTTTTTCCGTTCCATTTTTCTCACCCGGATTTTCGAAACTTTGGGTTGGTTTTTTCGGAGAAAGCCCGGCACAGTTGGTGTCGCCTCTGGTAGAAAGTTTGAGGCATACTATGACTGTTTCTCCGGAATTGGAGTTTCGGGAAAAGAAAATCGACTATATGAATTTTGAAGACTCCGTACGGTATGCACTTGAGGAAACCTATCAACCCCCATTACCCAAATTTGTAAGGTCGTCGGGAAAAAGCAACAATGTCAGAAGTATTCAACGACTA
>DATHWC010000303.1:0-4873 GCA_035460985.1 Lunatimonas sp. | reverse complement strand
CCCTTAAATCTGAAAGCATAAATGGAGTATTTAATGGTGTATATGCAAAAGGTATTCTGACAGAATCCGATCTTTCTGGAAGACTGATGGGGGGAGACCTCATCATTCTTAGGGAAGCTTTCAGAACAGGTAATGCTTACGTAAATATCCATACCGACAACTACCCACCAGGAGAATTACGTGGGCAGTTATAGGAAATTAATTAGCTTTTATACAATAAAGTCATCTCTAAAAAAGATGACTTTATTGTTTTCTTCGGCTCCTAGTGATTTGAAATTGCATGGACAGATCGGGGGAATTTGCAAATCCCATAAAAAACTTGCTCAGACTGGGGTTACAAACCCCTATTCTCTGTGGTCCGACAATGCAAATGTCGAACAGAAGAACCAAAAAAACTGGGCGGAATTTCTCCCACCCAACCGGAACTTGGAATAATTTTAGTGATATTTGAGTAGTAAAAATATTGACCGATTTAGATTCATTTACTGGTTATATTTGACCTTGAAGTATCATCAACAAAAATTTCCCAATCCATGAACAAGCTCTATTGGCCGCTCCTTTTGCTTATCCATTTTACCGCCTTTTCCCAAGAAAATGATGTGGATGTCTTCGTCAAAGGGATTTATGGCAACCCTGAACGCATATTAAATGCTGGCTTCGCCTTCGACGAGTTGGGGGTAAATGCCGTGTTCGTCAGAAGATCTTCGTTAAACCAATCTTTTTATACGCAAGCCAAAGCACAGGGGTGCCGGGTATTTGTCGAGTTCCCTACCCTAAATGGAAAAGGATACATAGAAGACCATCCTGAAGCCTGGCCCATCAATGAAAAGGGAGAGCCCGTCGGGCCTGCGGATTGGTTTATGGGTGTTTGTCCCACAGATCCCGGTTTCCAGGCATACAGGGCCGAACAGCTGCGGGAGACGCTTGGCAACTATTTGGTAGATGGGGTGTTTTTGGACTACCTACATTGGCATGCCCAATTTGAAACTGACCAACCGATACTGCCTGAAACCTGTTTTTGTGACCGATGTACCCGACTTTTCGAAACTACGAATTCCATCCAAATCCCACAATCGGATAAAGCAGGCAAAGCACAATGGATACTAGCCAACCAAGAACCTGCCTGGAGAGCATGGCGAAACGGCATTTTGAATACCTGGGTGGAAGATATGGGGAAAATCCTCAAGGAAAATCAACCCAAGGCCCTTTTGGGAGCCTTCTATAGCGCGTGGTTTCCAGAAGACCATGGTGGGGCTTTGTACGCCACCATGGGTATCGATGTGCCGGCTTTGGCCGAGCGGGTGGATGTATTGTCTCCCATGCTTTTTCACCGGATGCTGGCACGGCCTGTCACCTGGTCGGGCGACTACCTTGAGTGGTTGGATAGTGTAATACCTACTCCTAGACCATTGGTCTGGCCCATTGTTCAGGCACACGACAAACCCGGTATCGTTACCCCTCAGGAATTTGGTAACGCCTTGCGGGAAGGTTCCCGCTCCCCCGCATCCGGCGTTATGATGTTTTCCGAACAGTCCCTTTTAGAAAATCCTGAAAAAATAAAGGTAATGCGGAAATTTTATCAAAATCAGTAAAAAGATTTCCGCCACAAGTTAAATAGAACCACAGAGGACTCAAAGGGGGCGCAGAGGACACGGAGGATTTTTTAAAAAACTTTGTGCGCTCTGTGTCTTCTCCGTGCCTTTCGTGGTTATTTTTTTTAACCACATAGTTCACATAGTGTTTTTGATATGTTAGCGGCCTTTGCGCCTTATTTGCGCTCTTTGCTGTAAAAATGAGAATACATCATTTTAGTACACGATTTCGAATAGTGAAGAAGTGCTTTATTCTATAATTTTAATCCCTAATTTGGGAAGAAATTTAAAAGACAATTTAAATACCCCTATCGCAATGAATCAGAATAATACAAACGCAATCAAAGTAGGACTTTTTGGAATTGGATTGGACACGTATTGGCCGCAATTTGAAGGGCTATTGGAGAGATTGGAAGGCTATCAACAACAGATTGCAAGCAAAATACAGGGATTTGGTGCAACCGTTGTAAATGTCGGTTTGGTAGATTCACCTGAAAAGGCCCGAGAAACTGCAAGCCTGCTAAAGAAAGAAGATGTTGACGTACTTTTTCTCAACGTCTCAACCTATGCCTTGTCCTCAACGGTTTTGCCTGTCGTTCAGAAGCTTAAATGCCCCACCGTGATTCTTAACATTCAACCTGTTGCGGCTATAGATTATGAGCGTTTTAATAAACTTGAGGATAAAGGCAAAATGACGGGGGAATGGCTGGCCCATTGTCAAGCCTGTTCGGTTCCGGAACTGGCAAATGTGTTTAACCGAGCAGGTATAGCTTATGAATTAGTAACAGGATATCTTGATGAACAATTTGTTTGGGACGAAATTAACGATTGGGTCGATGCTGTGCGGGTAGCGTCGGTCATGCGTAACAACCGTCTAGGTGTTTTAGGCCATTATTACGGAGGAATGTTGGATGTGTATTCAGATCTGACCAAGCAATCGGCAGCTTTCGGAACCCATATCGAGATTGTAGAAATGTGCGAGGTAAAGAAATACAGGGATGAAGTCACCGAACTATCCGTTCAGGAAAAATTGGAAGAGTTCCGCAGGACTTTTGAAGTTCTTGATTCCTGTGAGGAAGCAGAACTTATCCGTGCGGCAAAAACTTCTATAGCGTTGGATAAATTAGTTGAAAATCACAAATTGGGTTCGCTGGCTTATTATTACGAAGGTGAAAGTGCCAACGAATACGAAAATATTGTTACCTCGGTCATTGCCGGAAACACCTTGTTGACCGGTAGAAATATACCTGTTGCCGGGGAATATGAGGTCAAGAATGCCCAAGCCATGAAAATAATGGATGCCTTCGGTGTTGGGGGTTCTTTTTCAGAGTTTTATGCCATGGACTTCAATGATGATATTGTGATGCTGGGCCATGACGGTCCGGCCCATTTTGCCATAGCAGAGGGGAGAGTGCAACTTGTACCCCTGCCGGTTTACCATGGAAAGCCCGGAAAAGGGCTTTCGATCCAAATGACTGTAAAACATGGTCCCGTGACGTTACTATCCGTGGTGGAAGGCAGAGACGGTGTCTTCTTATTGGTGGCAGAAGGAGCGTCTGTTGAAGGCCCCACCTTACATATAGGAAATACGAACAGCCGCTATCGATTCCCTATAGGCACAAGGGCATTTATAACAAATTGGTCAAAACAGGGGCCTGCCCACCATTGTGCGATCGGAGTTGGACATATTGCCAATAAAATTGAGAAATTGGGAAGTATCCTTGGTTTAAAAGTGGTGAAAGTCTGCTAAAAATCTGAAGATAAGGAAATGCTGCATATTCGATGATTTCACTGATGTCTTTCTGCGTATATCCCAAAAAGCCGGGAAAAGTTCTGTGCAATCAGCGGCGGAAAAATCTCACACTCACGGTGTGATTTAGTATTATGCTGTCCTTTTACAGGGAATTTGTGTTTACAGAAAGGACTTAACACTTCGGTAAAATTCAATAAATCGCTTACTTTAGCGGTTATTTACGATTAAACCAAATTTATGCAAGCACTATTAGGGGTATTGTTTCATTCTCTTGGAGGAATGGCGGCCGGTAGCTTTTACATGCCTTATAA
Organism: Lunatimonas sp.; assembly: GCA_035460985.1. Taxonomy (GTDB): domain Bacteria; phylum Bacteroidota; class Bacteroidia; order Cytophagales; family Cyclobacteriaceae; genus Lunatibacter. The sequence continues at coordinate 1,217 of DATHWC010000303.1, read as the reverse complement.
CAAAGTAAAAAAATGGGCTTGGGAAAGCTACTGGATGGTGGGGGGATTAGTTTCATGGCTGATACTTCCACCTCTTGCAGCTTGGTTGACCATTCCCAACTTTGTCCAAATTATACAGGCAAGCGCTGATAGTGTATTTTCGTTTACCTTCCTAATGGGCCTGCTTTGGGGAGTCGGCGGATTATCATACGGTCTGGGGATTCGGTATTTGGGCATGTCACTGGGGAGCTCTGTCGTTCTTGGATTTAGTGCTGCCTTTGGAGCGCTTGTCCCTTCCGTTTACTATACGTTTACGCCCATTGAGGGCAAAGTTTCTTTTACGGATATGTTACAGACACCTGGTGGCCAAGTTGTTTTACTTGGCGTTTTGGTGTGCCTTTTAGGTATAGCGATATGTGGAAAGGCGGGTATGATGAAGGAAAACGAGCTTTCTGACGAACAGAAAAAGACAAGTATCTCAGAATTCAACCTTGTCAAGGGGTTGGCGGTGGCGATCCTTTCAGGTATTTTGAGTTCGTTTTTCAATTTTGGCATCGAAGCCGGAAAACCCTTTGCTGACGAGGCTGTACTTTCAGGCCATGACCCCTTATATCAAAATAACGTGACGTTTGTGGTCATACTTTGGGGAGGCTTGGTTACCAACCTTGTCTGGACTTCAATACTAAGTATTAAGAATAAATCCTACCTTGATTTCACCAATAGGGAAACCCCGATAGTCAAAAACATTGTATTTTCATCTCTGGCTGGTTCTATATGGTTTTTGCAGTTTTTTTTCTACGGCATGGGTGAGAGCTTACTTGGAAATGGGGCAAGTTCTTGGATATTGCATATGTCAATGATCATTTTGACGGCTAATCTATGGGGGATTTATCGTAAGGAATGGAAAGGTGTTGCCGATAAAACCAAATGGACCATAACAGTGGGGATAGTTGTAATCATTTTATCCGTTGTCCTGGTTGGAGTTGGAAACTCAATATAAATCAGCAAACATGGAGAACAGGTTTGTTTTTGTTTACAATGCACATCCCGGTTGATTTATTCATTGTAGGTCGGTGGGGATAGCTTCTCTCCTTTCATAAAAGGAAGGGCTGTTATTCTCCATACCGAAAGTTGGCCACCACCGGGTAATGATCCGATAAGCCATCAGGGATTCCTGTGTTTATTATTTCAGCATGTGTACAGCGGGATTCGAAATAAGGACTTACGAGGATATAGTC
>DATHWC010000302.1:0-3034 GCA_035460985.1 Lunatimonas sp. | reverse complement strand
ATGTTTACCTTCTATTTCTTTGGACAGGTTGTTGAGCAGTTTCTAGGGTATATGTTTGGACCTACGTTTGGGGTGGTTGTTTTCATTACGTTCTATATCGTGGCCATCGTAATATCCGATATTCCTACCTATTTGAAAGAGCAGGACAACCCGCACTATCATGCCCTGGGTGCCTCCGGGGGTACTGCTGCGATGGTTTTCGCCAGCATCATTTTGATGCCCTTGGCGGATATCTGTATTTTCGGTATTTTCTGTCTACCCGGGTTTATCTTGGGCATACTGTTTTTAGTCTATGCCGTCTCCAAGGGAAGGCTAGCCGACGACCATATCAACCATGATGCCCACCTGTATGGGGCGCTGACGGGGATTTTGTTTGTGCTTATCCTGTCACCCGCAAGTGGGATTTATTTTTTGGAGGAGATTAGGGGGTTTTTGCCGTTTTGAAGTGTGGGCTTGGGAAAAAAGTCGTCAATTTATTTAAAGGTTGAGGTATTATAAGCAATCATACAGCTTAAATGTTCCTAAAGCGTCTGTACATTAATTAGCAATGAATTTTTTCTCTTTCTTAACCACTCAAAGTTAAATTTAACAAAATTATAAACTCACCCAGCACAATTCACCGGAGTTCTAGTTTTTCAGAGTCTTGGCGGGGATCCCATACTGGTAATATATTAATTATTTCGCCATCTATTTGGTAGAATATTAAATAATCTCGAACTAATTTTTGTCGCACATTCTCTATATCCGTCATTCGACCAATTTCTGGAAATGAGGCATTTTCGTTATGTAGACCGTGTTCAAAACGTCCGCTGTAATATTATCTAGTTCCGTCATCCTTTAGAGAGTCGTGCCCTAGAAGAGGTCTGAAGCAATCAAGAAATAGAAATTAATAAATGGTTGATTAATTTTTAAAATTCTGCGCCTAAAATGTTAAAAATTTGAACATTTAGAATTTGAATATAACAGATATTTGCATAATAGGTTTTAAATCTATTATTTCAGCATTCCTAAGGAAGAGGTGAATCCAACATCAACTGCATAAGATTGCCGTGGAGGAAAGTGGCCCTGCCAATTCCTACTGGCCGATGAAAGGGAAAAACCTGAAAAATACAGCAAAGGCCGATTAAGTTAATCTCTATAAAAAATGGCTAAGCGCATACCTCAATTGAAACTCCCGAACAATACGGAAAACAAAACAGCTTGCGCTTAGCCATTTTTCATTATCTCATTTCACCTATATACCAATGAATCTGATCACGGTAATTATTGCAATTTTGTTTAGTGCCATTATGTCTGGCAATCCTGTGGATACTTCATCCGCTGAAAAACCCACTTTGAAAGTTCTATGCTACAACATCCACTATGCAAATCCTCCAAGTAAGGATAGGAACTACGTCGATATGGATGCAATAGCCAAGGTCATCAATGATCATAATCCGGATGTAGTCGCCTTGCAGGAGGTTGATGTAAATATTAACCGTTCTGGAAATATAGACCAGGCAAAAATCCTTGCCGAAAAAACGGGGATGAAGGCCTATTACTTTGGCAAGGCCATTGACCATGATGGCGGTGATTATGGAGTAGCCATTTTGTCTAAGTTTGATTTGGAAAATACCCAAACCCTTTCCCTACCAGCGGACCCTGAAACCAATTCAGAACCCCGTGTACTGGCAACGGCAGAAATTCGGACTGATGATGGATTTGAATTTGTATTTGGAGTTACTCATTTGGAGGTTAGGCATGAAACCAACCGATTAATGCAGATGGAGGCCATAGTATCTTTTGCGGAGAAAACATCCTTGCCAATGATTGTGGCGGGTGATTTTAATGCTAAACCAGACAGCCCGACTATTCAAATGCTCGATGCGACGTTTAAAAGAACTTGCGAAGAATGCGCTCCGACTATACCGGTAATTAACCCAAACCGGGCGATAGATTTTATCGCTTTTAGTCCACAAAGAAAATTCAAAGTAATTCAGCACATGGTAATCCCTGAAACCTATGCGTCCGACCACCTACCAGTTTTTGCTGAGCTGGAGATTCAGCCTTAAAATTGTATCGATTAAATACCCCGGTCCCATTCCTTACGTCCATCTTCTATTTGTTGCTGAAATTCTTGATACTGCTCGTTAGTTAGATGAAGCTTTCCTCGGAGGGAGGGTACGCCTGGAGCAGCAGAGTTTTCTTTCTCTCCGTTATCAGAGGGGGTATCGTATACTTCTTCCAGCCCAAGATTATTAATCAGTAATACAAAGTATTCCATAACCATAAAAAAAGCCAGACCGGGTAAAACCCGGCCTGGCCATATTCTCGGCGGGGTGGCGGGATTCAAACAGTTATCAAAGCGACTTCTTGTTGCACTACGGTGGTGTGAGGGGTGCTCCGCAGGCTTATGGCCTGCGGCCATCCACTCGATTATGCCTTCGTTGCTCTCGTTCTTCTGCTTGTTTCACCGTCTTTCTTGACATCCTGACCACTTGCAATATTGGTCATACTGATTTTGATTTGGCTTTTACAAATCCAAAAAGTTTACCGAAAATTGCTATCATCGGAAAAATTGTCTGTTGGATGAAAGGTGAAACATCCCCGAGATAATATTCGCCTTTAGTTTGTTGAAGGATATAGCAACCATCAAAAACCGAAGGGTCCTTTGAATTATTTCTGTTGCAAGCATCAAACATCTCTGTCAGAAAATACTCAATACTAAGGGCAGGTTTAAACGTGGCTTTAAACTTCACCTCTTTTCCGTCAACTGCATAGCAACGGTGCAAAGTGTTTGCCGGAACAGTAAAGGATTTTCCCTGTTCAAGCACAATTTTTTTGTCGCCACAGTCAAGCCCCAGTTTGCCTTCAATAGCTTGAAATTGCTCTGTTTGCAATACGTGTCGGTGAGTTGGTGGCCCATCACTGCTTGCAGGAAGTGTTGTAATCATTTCCGCAAAATCTGCTGTTGACCTGATGAAAGTAATTGTCTCACCAGTCGCTTTGAGTACTATTCTTTTGTCCATGTTTACTTACCGATAATGTTTTATTA
>DATHWC010000301.1:0-5825 GCA_035460985.1 Lunatimonas sp. | reverse complement strand
GAGGCTATTCGGAAGATTTGCTGTCCATACACAAATGGTTGGGGATAGCGTTGGTCGTTTTTTCTTTCGCAGCGTGGATTTTATATCTGCAGAAGGAAAAGAAGCAAACAACTACACTTAACAAGGCATATGTTGGCTCTTTGGCGCTTATGATGGCATTTTTGGGAGGAGCGGGCCATTATGGGGGTTCCTTAACCCACGGTACGACTTACCTTACCCAAAACATGCCGAACGGACTTCGGAAGTTGGTAGGCTTACCTGTGCAGGAGGGGCCGAAACTGATTACAAATTTAAATGAAGCGGAGGTTTTCTCGGATATCATTCATCCCATCTTAGAAATGAGGTGTAACTCTTGCCATAATGCCAGCAAAAAGAAAGGGGAGCTGCAAATGCATACTGTTGAAGCATTGAAGAAGGGGGGCGAAAATGGAGATGTTTTTGTACCAGGCGACCCTACAAAAAGTATGATGATTCAACGGGTTCACCTTCCTGAAGTGGATGAGGAACACATGCCTCCCAAAGGTAAGACCCAGTTGACACCCGAGCAGATTGCGCTACTGGAATGGTGGATAGGGGAGGGTGCTCCCTTTGACAAGAAAGTGCAGGAAGTAGCCATAGCTTCTGATATTGACGCCATCTTACAAACCTTGGTGGATCCCAATGCCAACAAAACTGAGGTGGAGATACTGCTTGCGGATGGAACTTCGCCCGTTGACGGGGAAAAACTAAACGCATTCAAATCCAAGGGAGTAATGATCAAGGCACTTTCCAACAACTCCAACTGGCTACAGGTGACTATCGACAAAAACCTCCCTGTGGCGGAACTCTTGTCAGAACTCTCACTTGCCTTCCCGGATCAGGTGACTTGGCTGGACTTGAAAGAGACTCCGATTACCGATGCGACATTGGCTCCGATATCCAATTTTAAAAACCTAACCCGGCTAAGGCTGGAAAAAACTGCGATATCCGATGAGGCTATGTCACATCTGCAGGGGTTAAATTACCTTGAGTTTTTGAATATCTACGGATCCAAGGTCGGGGACGAGGGGATCGAAAAGCTTGCCGATTTGCGAAACTTACGTCGTTTATACGCATGGGAAAGCGGGGTAACCGCGGAGGGTGCGAAAAAATTGGAAGAAAAAATGGGGCAATTGGAGGTGAACCTGGGGTTTGAAGTCCAAGTGATAGACTCGTTGACTGTACAAGTTCTTCCCGTAGGACTGACGGATTAACGTAAAGTTCTTTTAAAATTAAAGATTTTGAATGCGAATTGAAGACCCTATTTCCATTTCTCAAAGGGATGGTTATAGGGTTTTTTATTCAACTATTAAAGGAGATTAATTTACCGTTAAAAAAATAAATCCATGGTTTTTTTGGTAGGTGCAATATTTTTAGTATGTTTAACACATAATGGAATTCGAAATGTAGATCAATTTCGTTATTTTCAAAATATTAATAGCTGTTAGTCAGTTCGAATAAACCCAACCTAAAGGAATCTTAACAAAGATTCCTTTTTTTTTGGCTTTTATTTTACCCGGCAATTTTCTAATCTCTGATTTTTTATTAAATATGGGTTTAAATTAACACCAAATATTATTCTTTATATCGAAATCTCCCGGAACGGGTTTAGGTATAAACGGATTAAACGGATAATCGTTTCACCCCTTGTGAAAGCAGTTTTTTTTACCCCGGACTTAATCCTTATTTTTGAAAAAAATCTAATCAATTAATCAACCCATGAAATCGAGCAAGACAAAAATCGTCACACACCGAGATGATTATATTATATGCGAGATTCCAAATGGCCACTGAAAAACAATTATAATCATATGAAAAAGACCATAATATCCCTCGCACTCCTTATAGGTTTGGCAGGAATGCAAAGTGAATCCGGATTTGCGCAGCAGAAAATCCGGGCTGAAAAAATCGGATCCAGAATTGACTTCCATATAGGAAATCTTTTTTTTACCAGTTACCGTTTCGACTCGAACGAAAAGTATCCGTTTTTTTATCCCGTAAACGGGCCCTCCGGTGCGTCGGTATCGTCCATGAGAAATGGCACCTACCCCCATCACAGTTCCCTGTTTTTTGGCTGTGACATGGTAAACGGCGGTAATTTTTGGCAGGAAGGCTTGGACCGCGGACAGATTGTTTCTTTACGGGCGGAAATCGAGCAGGTAGATGAATTTACGGTCGTAATCCACAACGAAAATATCTGGACTCGTCCCGGCGCCAATGCCCCAATCAAAGATATCCGTAAGATTACGGTGACAAGTTCATCCAAGGAAATTTTCCAGATTGATTTTGACGTTACCATGGAAATGCTGGAAGATGTGACGATTAAGAAAACCAACCATTCGCTCTTTAGCGGACGGATGGACCCGGATTTGTCTGTGGTTAATGGTGGTACGATGATCAATGCAGAGGGGGATAGAGGGGAAAAGGAAACTTTTGGAAAGCCTTCTTCCTGGATTGATTTCCACGGTCCCCGTGGGACTGGGATGGAGGGAATGGCCATTATGCAGCACCCTTCCAATGACTGGTATCCATCCCCGTGGTTTACCCGGGACTATGGTTTCTTTTCCCCCACGCCCATGTATTGGCCGGAGGACGATAAAGAAACGGTCTTGGCAAAAGGCCAAAAAGTGATGCTGCGGTATCGGGTGCTTGTGCATGCTGGAGACCATCAGGGAGCTGGTATTGCCAAGCATTTTGAAGTCTATGAGGGAGAATAGAAGCTTAGTCGAAATACCCCGTCCAGTAAAGCAACTGAACGCCCGTAAACAGCCCAATGGCCACGCCGGCACCGACTTCCTCCCAGCTGTGACGCTTTTGTGTAATCCGTGCCCAGCCTATCACAGGGACAACCGCGGAGAGGATGGCCGCAAGAGTTGGGTTTAAGGGCAACAATCCGCAGCAGATGAAGGTCGATATCGTCATATGCAGGGATGCCTTGATCCAGAAGTTCAAAATAAAAACAAGCAACAATGCCTCTATCAGCAAGAAGCTTCCAATTAGCAGGACGGAAGGCTGACCGCTGAAATATAAAAATCCGATCAGGAGAAAGGAAAGGGTAAAAATTATTCCAAACATGGAAAACCGCTGCTCCCGGACGGAAACGTCAAAATTGGTATATTCTCCTTTGTGCGTTTTCCATATGTTCCAGCCGATAAGTGGAATGACGGCAATTCCCAGGATAGCGAAGGATGTCCAAGCGGCAGTTAGTGGTTCTTGAATGTTATAGGTGCTGTAGATAATAAAAAGGGAAATCAATATCAAAGGGTGTGCTAGGCGGGATATCGTTAAGGCTATCTGTTGCTTCATCGTTTTTTTTTTGGACACAAAAATCTTTTAAACCCGAATTATGCGTTAGGGTTCGTAGCGAGGGATTAAAACGCAAAAAAATCAGTAACTTTGAAGAGTCAGCAGATCCTACTGTGAACTCGAAAAGTTAAGCGAAGCGTCTGATTTCGAAATGTTTTAAGTCCGCAGTAGAAGCTCTAAAGCATATTTCGGGTTAAATATAGCGGCTAATCCATATCTTTCAAAAAACACTTATTAATAGAAACTATGCTGTTGAGCTACATATGGGGAATACTTGGCGGGCTTTTTTTGGCTGAAATGGTACAACAAGACCCAACTCAGTCTCATCCCCAAGACTTGGATATATATTTGGTTATCGGCCAGTCCAACATGGCTGGGCGGGCGGAAATAACCACAGAATTGCAAGAACCCGTAGAGGGTGTGTACCTTTTTACCGGGATGGAGGATAGCCTGTGGATACCTGCAAAAAATCCCCTAAACCTTTACTCCACCATACGCAAAGAAGTGGAAATGCAGCGACTTGGTCCGGCTTATAATTTTGTCAAAACATTGAGGGACTATAATCCAGAAAAGGAAATCGGCCTGGTCGTAAACGCAAAAGGAGGAACCGCCCTGTCGGAATGGATGCCCGGAACACATTTTTATCAAGAGGCAGTTAGCAGAGTCCAAACAGCCGCAGCGCATGGAACCATTCGGGGAGTGATTTGGCATCAAGGAGAATCCGATCTCGGAAAGTTGGATACCTATCTTCCAAACCTGGAAATCCTTATAACGCAAATACGCACCGATGTGGGGATATCGGACCTTCCTTTTGTGGCGGGCCATATCGCCACCGATCAGCCCGGGAGAGAAGTGTTTAATAAACTCATTGACAAGTTGCCTGGACAGGTTCCTTTTACCGGGGTGGTTCATTCGAGACGTACGCGGACGTTTGACCAGGTACATTTTGATGCGAAAAGTCAGTTGCTAATGGGAAAACGGTACGGGAAAAAATTACGCAAACTTTTAAGAAAAGGAAAACAATGAACTTAAAGAGCTGCATTATCCTCTTAATGACTGAACTGATGATTGTATTGCCCGGATTGGCACAGGAAAAGCCTCTTTTTTCTTTTGGAGTGATTTCAGACGTGCAGTATGCTGACGTGGATCAGGCAGGGGAGAGGGACTACCGGGGAACGCTGGCTGTTTTGGAAAAAACAGTAGAGGAACTGAATCAGCACGAGTTGGCCTTTACGGTTAATTTGGGTGACCTGATCGACCGGGATGTGGAAAGCTTCGCAAAGCCGCTTGATATCCTGACACAGAGCAGGGCAAAAATCCACCATGTTTTTGGCAACCATGATTTTACCTTGGCGGATGAACATAAGAAGGAAGTACCCAAGCTGTTGGGCAATCCGAATGGTTATCATGAATTTACCCATGGGCAAGTCGTTTTTGTTGTATTGAATGGTATAGACAATAGCCTTGACGGGCATCCGGTTGGATCGGCAGGATATAAAAAAGCAAAAGATACCATGGCAGAGTTGGAAAGATTGGGTGCATCCAATGCCAAGCCCTGGAATGGGGGGTTGGGGAAAAAGCAAACCAACTGGCTGGAAAAAACCCTCGCCAACGCCCAAAAGGAAGGGACACGCGTGATTGTGTTCTGCCATTACCCGCTTTTGCCGGAAAACGGGCTTCATTTGTGGAACAACCGGGAAGTTTTAGCAATGCTGGATAAATACCCCAGTGTGGTGGCTTACTTTTCAGGCCATCACCATGCAGGCAACTATGTGGTGGAGAACGGGCTGCACCACCTTACCTTCTATGGCATGGTAGAAGCTAAGTCACCCAGCTTGGGTGCGGTAGTGCGTGTTTTTGAGGACAGGTTGGAACTGGAAGGAATAGGCGATCAGGAATCCCGGGAGATGCTGTTTAGGTAAGTTGGCGGGAAAGTGCTCCTACGGCTTTAAAACTTTGATATGTTGCACTTTTTGCCCCCATTGAATTTCGACCACAAAAACACCTTTGGGAATATGCCCTGTCATAGTAACCAAAGCTTCGTTCATTTCTGCCTCTGAGTCCACATTAGTCACCTGTGACTGTACCGTTGGATGAATCAGGCGAAAACTTATCTTTTCCGCATCATATTGCGATTTATCCAACAAACCAATTCTCAGCTGATCGCCATGGGTCGGGTTGGGATAAGCCCGCCAAACTCCTTTCGTTAATTCTACTTCTGGCGTATGAATAGACATCACATCAGAATAAGCATACGTTTCATTGATATCCACCTGCTTAATTCGATAAAGTAAATTGCCTCCAAACAACGGAAGGTCCTCATCGATAAATTCATACTCGGTGATACTGTCTTTCCAGCCCATCGCAGCAACCGCTCCGATATTTTTAAAATCATCAGTAGCACCCATGGATCTTTCGATTTCAAAATGGGAGGATTCCCATTCAGTGGCTGTTGCCCAAGAAATTTCGGATGCTCTCTTTTGCCTTAAAAATAGTGCCTC
>DATHWC010000300.1:0-12043 GCA_035460985.1 Lunatimonas sp. | reverse complement strand
CACATTAAGCGCATGTCCCCGCGCAAAAGGATTATCGGACTTCAATGCCCGCAGAATTGTTTCTTTCCCAATTTCCTTTTCTCCCAATACATACAGCGATTCAGCGGCTACGATGGCTCCATTATGCGACTGATTTGAAGCTAGCGCCTTAAGTTTATCCATGGCCGGCCGGGCATTTTCACCCAAAATCAACAGCCCCGTTGCCCCCCAATAGGTAAGCGTGGGATTATCCGAATCCAGCATGTCCGCTAGTTTTTGGGGATCAGGATTTGGGTTAGTCGCATATTCAGCGGCATCCACCAACTGGGTCAAATCCACATTACCGGAACGCATATAATCGTATGGGTTGGTGTTTCCAGTGAGGTCTACCAAGGTTGCCTCCGGGATAAAACCCGCATCTTTAATCTCCAGGATCCAGTTTCGGTTGGCGGCTCGCATACGCTCCAACGTTTCCCTATATGCGGGATCAGCGGCTAAGTTATTTACCTCCCAGGGATCGTTTTCCGTGTCGTACAGTTCTTCCACCGGCTTGGTGTTCCAGAAAATCGATTGGATCTCATTGCACTCCGCAGCTTTATAAGCAGCCTCCCAAGACCGGATCGAAGGAGCTCTCCAGAGGTAATCGATAAATTGGCCATAGATCCGGTACGGCATATAATTTTTGATATAACGGTACTTTTGGTCCCTTACGGCCCTACTCATGTCGTATCGCTCGTCCATTCTTCCCCGAAACATATAAGCGTATTCCGGATCTTCCGTCTTCTGCGGACCTAAAAAGGCGTTCCCCTGAAGGTAAGCCGGAACATCTATGCCGATGATGCTTAACAGCGTAGGCACCAAATCCACAAAACCGATCAAACGGTCCACAGTAGACCCCGGGGTTTCTTCCGGATAGAGGTGCTTGTATTTTTCGGGAATGTAAACAATAAACGGTACCCTGGTCCCTGACTCATAAACAAAACGCTTGCTACGGGCTAATACGCCCCCATGATCTCCATAGTAAAAGATAATGGTGTTTTCCTTCTCTCCGCTTTCCTCCAATTCCCTTAATATGCCACCCATCCAGGTATCCATATCCTCAATCTTGTCATAATATTGCGCCCAGTCGTGCCGCATATCCGGCGTGTCAGGATGATAGGGAGGTAATGTGACATCCTGCGGTTTATGCCGCAAGTCCTCCAGCGGGGTCCGGGTATGCAGGGAGCTTTCATGGGAAATGGTGGCGTTGAAAATGGCAAAAAAAGGCTTTCCCTCTGGCCTGTTTTTATAGTGCGCATCTTTACCCAGTTCATCCCAGGTATTTTTCGTCAGTTCCGGGTTGATATTAAAGTCTTCCTTTTGGCTGTTGGTACAATAGTAGCCTGCTTCACGTAGGTAATCGGGATATAGTTTTACAGATGGCGATTTATCGTAGTAACTCCGCATATGCTCGTGTCCTCCGGAGTTGGCATATACGCCGGTAATTATGGTATTTCTAGCGGGAGCACAGACAGGGGCATTGGCATAAGCATGCGTGTATAGAAAACCCTCAGCAGCCAGTTTGTCCATATTCGGAGTAGTCGCGAAGTCATCTCCATAACAGCCCGCAAAAGGGCTGTTATCTTCACTGGTAATCCAGAGAATGTTTGGAAGTGGTAAGTCAGCATCGGCATCTTCAGGTGGAGAGCAAAAACTAATTAAAAAGGACACTAACAGCAAGTAACCGATTCTCATATCTTGGGTTTTTGAATTGATGGGAATTAGATGGGAAATATACAAAAAAAATGTTTGGGTGAAAGTGTATAAAAGCATAGCTTTTCCAATGTTTTTTGCTGCCAAAACAATTTCCAAATACTACTCCCCAATCCAGGGGTTCCAATACCAGAAGGAAGGTAGGTAATTTCTATCTCAATGCGTATTCTTAAGTCTAAAAACAGCGGATCTGTGCTTCACTACAATTTCTATTATATTTACTTGATATTCAGCCATCGCCAATATTTCAATCATTTTTCGGCCGTAGGCCATTTTTCTACATTATTTCAGCCGTAGGCTATATTTCAAACAATATCAATTAGTATCTAGTATCAACAAATATCCTCCAACCATGTTTCAACAATATTTCCACCATATTTCGGCCGCAAGGCCATATTTCCACTGTATTTCAACTTTTCTAATATCCAATCAATATCCAACCCGCATGCCGGCCGGCAGGTATCAACAAATTTCCTCCACCCTAATTTTATTCCAACAATATTTCTACCATATTTCGGCCGATAGGCCATATTTCTACCATATTTCATTCTAAGAATAAAAAATCCCCTCCAACCCTCAACCAAACAAGAGTCAAACGATCGAAGGGGATTTCCAAAAAACTTACCTCAAATTCGGATTATTCAACGTCTCCGTAAGGGGCAACGGGAAGAAATAATCTTCCTTTGTAATCGATCCAATAGGTTTCAAATCCCACTCATGCTTGTCTTGGTTGGCTTCTTCCACCATTTCCAGCCTGACCAAATCAAACCAACGGGTCCTTTCCGCCGCAAATTCCCAAGATCGCTCATCAATGACAGCGTCAATAAATTCATCTGCCGACAAGTTTACCAAATCCGGCAATCCTGCTCTTGACCTGATCTGGTTTATCGCCGTATAAGCATCTGCGGGCGGCGCACCCTGCGCCCTGGTACTCGCCTCTGCATAGATCGTAAGTACGTGGGCATATCGCAACATTACCAGGGGCAAGGAAGAAAACCACCTTTTTTGATCATTAGCTTGATAATACTTGTTATAATAGGGATGCCTTGTTTGAATTTCCTGCCAAGTCAGCACCCTTCCGTCTGACAGCGTAAATTCAGTCCTGAAGGTCATGTCTTTTCGTGGTCCTTCTGGAAAATTATTGAAGAAATTAATTTCCGCAAAGAAATCGTCCCAGCCGGATTCCTCACCGGGCATGGAAGCGAAGCCATAATGCGCATTCATGGTCTGTCCAACACCGTCAAACGCATATAACGCAAAAACTTCCTCGGGAAGATTCATGGCGGTTTGGTCATTTGCCCAAAGTTCTTCGTAGGTATCCATCAACTCAAATCTATACGCGCCGGCATTATCGATCACTTCCTTGGCTTTGGCGGCGGCAAGCGGATATTTGGACGCGTCATTGATGGGCCAGCCACCCATGGTCAGATACACATCCGCCAAAAAGGCAGAAGCAGATCCTTTATTGGGTCTTCCCGGATCCCGCTTGGTATTTGGTAACCTCAGCTCCGCCTGCTCAAAATCACTTATTATCAAGGTATAGATTTCTGATCCCGGGTTGCTACTTACCGTTAACAAATCCTCCGAAAAAGTTGGCGTGGTAATGAGAGGAATACTTCCGTACAACCGAACAAGCCAATAATAGGAAAATGCACGTAGAAAATAAGCCTCTCCTACAATCTGATTGATCATCGCTTCCGAACCCACCGTATTTTCATAATTTTCTATGATGTTGTTGGCTCCCTGAATCGCTTTGTAGCAGCCAGTAAACATCTGCCCTGTACGGGAGTTCCCCGGCGACACGGCAAACTGATCAAACTCGCGGAACTCCTGTTTGTTACTTGCCGGATGGGTCGTTATATCATCACCTCCCATGGTGCCACCCATCGCTGTGGCATGGAAAAAACCCATACTCCAAGTCCATCCCAATCCTTTGTATGCTCCTGTCAGCGCCGCATCAAGTCCTTCAACTGAACTTAAGGCTCCTGCTCCCACCAACTGTCCCTGCAAATCTTCCTCCAGAAAACCACTGCAACCTACTCCAAAAAGTAGGGCGGAGGAAATACTTATTGATAACATGATTGATCGTATATTTTTCATGGCGTTAGTCATTTAGAAGGTTAAATTAATTCCCGTTGAAATGATCCTTGCGTTAGGATATGCGCCGTAATCTACACCTAAGGCTGTATCGGCTCCAGCAACTGAACTTGATTCCGGGTCAATCCCTGTATAATTGGTAAAGGTCAACAGGTTGATACCGCTCACAAATACCCGGATATTTGCTACATTTCGCAACAGCACTGCCGGAACATCATAACTTAAACTAACGTTTTTCAATCTCAGGAAATCGCCACTTTCCAAAAAGCGGGTAGATTGGGTGAAATTTAAATTTGTCAAGCTAAATGCGGGAATGTCCGATGTTTCATTGACACCGGGAATATAGCGGTTTTGGATCTCGGTAAGCACTGGCTGCCTCGCATCCGCACTACCGGAAATGGCTGCCGCACGTGTATAGTGCAACTTATCAAACCCAAAAACACCCTGGAAAAACACATTTAGGGTAAAGGCCTTGTATTGAAAGGTATTGTTCCAGCCTAGGCTGGTAATGGGAATTCCTGTACCGATGACCTGAAAGTCATTGGAGGTAATGGCTCCGTCATTGTTTAGGTCTTCATACCTTGAATCTCCCGGCACAGCTCCGAAGGCCTGCGCCTGACTTTCCTCGCCTGGTTTCCAGGTGCCCATGTAATTCAATCCCCAATACGAACCTAGTGGGTTCCCAGGCATTACGACGTATTCAGATTGGGTGGACATCCCAGCTCCAACATTGGTGTTCGTGAAAATCCGCTCCGCAATACCACCTAGACTTTGAACTTCATTTCTTACATCAGAAATATTAAAGGAACTGGTCCAATTCAGGTCCCGGTTTCTCAACACGTTGGCTGTAAGAGTTAACTCCCAGCCACGGTTTTGCACTTTACCCAAATTCCTGGTAATGGAACCAGATCCGACATATCCGGGAAGTTGTTGATTAATCAACAGGTCGCGGGTATTTTTGACAAAAACATCACCTTCCAGATACAATGCACCGTCCAAAAATTCCATTTCAACTCCAATATTACTTTGCTCAGTAGTTTCCCACCTTAAGTTGGGATTGCCCGGATTACCCAGCATTATTCCACTCGCCACATTATTTCCGGTGAAAGATACCAATGGGTCAGTTCTGTAGGTAGACTGGGTTGCATAGGGATTTATTGCCTGACTTCCAGTAATACCCCAACTACCTCTAACCTTGAATAGGCTTAATGTGGATTGGTTTTTCATAAAATCCTCGTCAGATATGTTCCACCCGGCGGCAACGGAAGGGAATACACTCCATCGGTTTGCCTCTTGGAATTTGGATGAACCGTCCCGTCTCAAAGCCACCGTCAAGAGGTATTTTTCCCTGAATGAATAGTTTGCCCTACCAAGGAACGACATCAAGGTCCATTTTTGATAGGCGGAATTCAGATTAAAGGATCCCGCCAGTCCCATATTGTAAAAGCTTAGGGAGGGGTCTTTCAATTGATTGGCAGTAGCTGAAAAACTGTTGTTGGTAAACTCTTGCGTTTCAAATACACCAACCAAATCCAAAAAGTGCCCGTCTCCTACCGTCTTTGTATATGAAAGAGCGGCCGTGCTTTGCAGCGTAATTTGTTCGCTTGAAGATCGGGTAGCCCGGGGATTTCTATTGGTTACAAAAGTGCCGTAAAAGTATTTATTCTGCTGATTGAAATAGTTTATAGCATACTGAACATCAAGAGACAAGCCCTCTGTAATTTCGTATGTCATTCCCGCAAGGACATTTCCCGTAGTACGCTCTTCGATCAGCTCCCTATCGTACAATAAGGCTACTGGATTCTCTTTCACTGACCCCACAGGATCGTTCATGGTGTACTCACCTACTGAATTGAATATGGGTGTAGTGGGTGCCCATGCCAGTGCCTGTACCAAAGGACTTGCCGTCCCGAAACCTATCGTCGAAGTATTCTTGTTTCGTCCTCTCGATCCAAACATATTCACCCGAAAAGAGAATTTATCGTTGACCTGGGTAAAAATATTTGCACGTAACACTTGCCGCTTAAATCCGGAGTTTTCGATTATACCATCCTGATCCAATATGTTTCCGGACACCATAAATGTAGTCTTTTCACTACCTCCCGATACGCTTATTTGGTGTTCTTGGCCTCCTGCGCGACGGAAAATTTCGTCCTGCCAATCGGTACCCCCATTCTGGCGGAAACCTTGAATCTGTTGGTCCGTATATAGCGGCAACAAACCAGTTGCCTCGCTACGCTCGTTGGCCACCTCTGCAAATGTGGCGGCATCCATAGTATTATACCTCTTCAAAACCTCAGAGGAAGTGAATTGGTTATTGTAGTTCACTTTGATGTCACCTGACTTTCCCCGCTTGGTTGTGATGATAATGACGCCGTTTGCTCCCCTACTTCCATAAATTGCCGTGGAAGACGCATCCTTCAACACCTGAAGGCTTTCTATATCGTTGGGGTTGACGGTAGAGAAATCCGCCCCTACATATCCATCGATTACATACAGCGGGTCATTGCTTCCGGTAATGGAATTCGCTCCTCTGATACGGATTCGCACTTCTCCTCCCGGAGCACCTCCACTGTTGGTCACTTGGACACCGGCTGCCCTTCCCTGCAGCACTTGATCCAGTCTGGTTACTGGCTGGTTTTCAAATTCCTTTGTGCTAATTGAAGAAATGGAACCTGTCAGTTTACTTTTCGCCTGAGATCCATATCCGACTACCACCACCTCTTCCAGTGAAGAAGCATCCATGGCCAAGCGGACATTCAATACCGTTTGGGAACCCACTACTACCCGCTGTGTTTCATATCCGATGTAAGAAAAAACCAACGTGGCACCTTCACTTACATTAAGTGTAAACTTGCCGTCGATATCCGTTACTGTGCCTATCGAAGAACCCTGTACCGATATAGTCGCTCCGGGCAAGGGTTCACCGGCATCATCTGTCACGGTACCCGTAATTTCGGCCATTTCGTCTATTTCAACTAGGCTTGGTGAATTCTTCGTTGATTTCTTGACATATATGGTATAGTCAACCTGTCTAAAATTCAAGTTAGCCTTAGACCCAATTTCCTGCAAAAGGTTGTAAAGGTTCCTGCCGTCACTGCTGACGCTAATTGTAGGCAAACCGCTAAGTTCCCTGGTGGCAAATACAAAATTAAAACCAGTGTTCGCCTCAATTTGGCTGAATGCGTTTTCCAGCGGAACCTCTTTCAACGAAAGGTTGACAGCGACCTCCTCCATGTTTTTAGTTTGTGCAATACCGTCTTTGGCTATCAATAGGCTCATGGAGATGCACTGAACCATAAAGACAATAGCGAATAGTTTAGTCATGTGGATTACATGCTTTAGTAAGTTATTTTTCATAATTTTGAAGGGTTTATTTTGACGTTTTCAAAAATAGTTTGAATAAACACGACCTGGATTAGATGGCAGTCTACGAGCCAGGTTTCAATTTCCGCCGCAGGTAGTTGATTGCCTGCGGCTTTTTCTCATAGGCAGTTAGTTTTTAAAGGTTAGTATTACGTTATCTTGATGTATTTCATAATTAAACCTACCGGTATAACTCATACCTTGCAGAACATTTTCAAGTGTCTGATCATGGAATTTGCCGGATATTTTTAGGTTGGTGGCAGGCTTGTTCGGATAGGAAATCTGTACACCATACCAGTTCTCCAAGACCCGTATCACCTCCAGCATGGGGGTTTTTTCAAAGCGAATGGTTTTTTGTGTCCATGCAAGTACGATCTCCGGGTCAAAGGACTTCGATTCTCCTTCAGTTCCTGCGTAATAGGCAAAACCGGGCGATAAGACAGTCGTTCGGCCATCCTCAGTGTCACTTTCCACAGCTACCTTACCTGAAATTAAAGCGACCATTGTTTCTTCTTTATTTATTGCTTTGATCAGAAATGATGTGCCTAGCGCTTTGGTGACTAAACCGGAAGTTTTTACCACAAAAGGCCGTATACTATCTTTAGCGACTTCAAAGAAAGCTTCACCTGTCAAAAACAGCTCCCGCCGATTCTGCTCAAAATTGGAGATATAGCAAAGGGTGGAACCTGAATTTAACAATACTTTAGACCCGTCATGCAGGGTCAGGGCTACCTTAACTCCCGGACGGGCAATGTGCTCCTCATATTTGTCATTCACCTCAGACACCTGAGGTGTATCATCTCCCCTCCACTGCAGCAGGGTTGCAATGGAAAAGACAACAACTAGAATAATCAACCAAGAGAAATGAACAGGGATCCTAGTCCTTGATTTTGGGAGAAATTCCCTGTCTTTCAAAGTACCTAGGGAATGGATGGGAACCGTCTTTCGCTGCGCAGGATCTGAATCAGTCTGTTCGATGGCATTGGATATGTTCCGCCAACGAATTTTTAATACCTCCTCACTGACTTCAAATCTTTCACGGGCCAGCGATAGGACAAGCAACCTTGCATCTTGAAGAGCTTTCCTTTTTGACGGGTTTTTCTCCAAATACTCCCCCCAATAGATATTGGTCATTTCATCCGGTGATAACACCCATTTTCTAAAATCCGGATCCAACACAAAATCCGCCGCAGTATAGTTTAATTTACCCATGTTTCTTATTTCAACCCTTTAGAGGAAGAAATAGAAAATAGTTATCCTTCATTTGAAATTTTTTTTGAAAAAAGGGTGAATTTTTTCGGTGAGAAGTGATCTACTAATCAAAAAACATGTTTTCGTAGACTGGTAATTGCTTTCCAAGCCAGAGTATACACTGATCTTAAGTTAATGCCCATGATTTTTGAAGCTTGCTCGTAAGACACTTCTTCAAAAAACAAATAGTGGATTACTTCCTTTTGCCTGATCGGCAATTTCCCCAAAGCCGTTGAGAGTTGATGGGATAAAATCTCATGTTGCTGCTTGTCTATAAGCTGCTTTTCTACTGATTCAGAGCAGGCATATAATTCAAAGTTTTCGTTAAAAGGGATACTTATACCTTGATTGCTCCTTTTTATTTCCTTAAAAATTTTATGACTTAACGCACGAAATAAATACAAGTGCACGTGATCAACCTTGGGAAGATTTTTATGGTATTTCCAAAGATCTATAAAAACCTCCTGCAAACAGTCAGCTACAAATGCCTCATCCCTTACTACACTCATTCCCATTTGGAAAAGTCTCCGGTAAAGCAAAAAATATATACCTTCCAGTCCATCCTGTTTTCCGTTTCGCAAGGAATCCCAAAAATTGTCAATGGATTTTGACACAATAGAAGATTTCGTACTATTCAAGTTAGCTAGCGGGTTTATTTGTATCTACCAAACTTAATCAAAATCCACTTCTTTTACCTAATTTTTTGATATTTAATTAATCGATTTATCCTTTTCTTGTGCCTTAGGGAAAGAAACAAAAAAGAGAACCCAGAAGACCAAGGTACCCAAAGTACAAAGAGGTTTATTAATTAATTTGTGCCCTATGCTGCGCCACAAGGCGCGTATGTATACAGTACAAACAAATATGGAACACTGATGACACGGATAGAGCGGATAAAGCGGATTTTTTGTTGGGACAAATGTCGACGTCGAAAAAAACCAATCCGTGGAAATCCGTACAATCCGCCAAATCTGCGTTCCATTTCTTTAGGACTAAAATAAACCCTTTGCGGCCGTTGCGCCATCGTGGTGGCCGTTGCGTGAAAAAATAGAACACGGATGACACGGATTATACGGATTTTTTGTCTTTTGAAATTAAAGTCTACGTATATAAAAACAATCTGTGGAAATCCGTACGATCCGCCAAATCAGTGTTCCATTTCTTTAGGACTAATATTAAATGAAGGACACGATGTTTTTCACAAAAACTTTGCGGGCACTGTGTCATCGTAGTCCCCCGTGGTTCCGTTTCTTCCCGCTGCGGACCCAACAAATAAAATAGTACTTTGTAACATCTGCCGTCGATATTGAAAATCCTAAAATAAAAAACAACCGCTATCGGTAGACTGAAAGAGTCTCCCAATAACGGTTTCGTTGGTTAGGTTTGCCTAAAATTAGTATTTCCTGTTAAAATCCATTGACAGCACCAATAATTAGGCTAATAGCCAAAAGAGCTAAAAATAAGTAAAATATTATTTTAGCCAATGAAGCGAGGCCAGATGCCAGGGTGGTAAATCCCAACACCCCCGCAATCAATGCAACAACAAGAAAGACAATAATCCACGTAATCATAGTAGTAATAGTTTGATGAATGATATTTTGAAAATTACAAATACCATTCCAAACTCATTCCCTTTCTGTTAAATAGTTGATTTTTAACAGTATACTAAAATTGCTCCAAGATTTCTATCCGCTTATCGATGGGGGGATGGGTAGCAAATAACCCGGTGATTGCCGACATCATCCCGGAGGACTTATCCGGTCGGTTTTCAATAAAGAGTTCGGCAACATCATCACTTTTCACGTTCTGCACCTGATAATTGCCGGAAATTTTCCTCAAAGCTGAAGCCAACGCCCATGGTTTTTTGGTCATTTCCGCCGCACCACTGTCAGCCATAAATTCGCGCTTTCTCGAAATGGCAAAACGAAAAATCATACTGAGCAAAAATGCCACAAAGGCAATTACCATGGCGATTAACATGGCACGGTTGTCACTTTTATCTCTTCGCCTTCCTGCACCATACAGCATGTTTCGGAAAAGAATTTGGGCCACAAATGAAAAGATCCCCACAAAAATGATGGTAATGATCAACAACCGTACATCCTTGTTTCGGATATGCATAAGTTCATGTGCAATTACACCTTCGAGCTCATCGTCATCGAGTTTTTCAATAATTCCCCTGGTTAGAGTAACCGTGTACGATCTCTCATTAATGCCGCTTGCAAAGGCGTTCAGTGCCGGATCTTCGATAATATTGACTTTCGGCATGCGCATCCCTTTGCTCATGCACAGATTTTCCACCAAATTATACACCCGCATATTTTCCTTCCTTTCCAATCTCCTCGAGCCAGCAGCACGGTTTATCATCCTGTTGTGGAAAAAAAAGGCAATTCCAAACCAGATGCCTACCGCGATTAGTACACCGGGTATGACCTGGACAAATGTCTCGTTGATAGATTCAGTTTCCATACGTACCTCAGCAGGAGTGGTAAAATACAGAAATGCGTAAACCGCTGCTAGAACCAACAGTGGAAAACCCAGCAAAAGAAGAACAGACTTGAAATTGTTTCTTTTGATTTGGGTGTGAATACCTACATAACTACTCATTTCAAATTAAAATTTGATATCCGGAGCCTTGTCCAAGCGCTCTCTTTCCGTAGTACCAACATCAAACATGGCTGCGGTATGAAATCCAAACATGCCTGCGATAAGGTTTGAAGGGAAGCTTTGAACTGCCACGTTCAATTCCTTCGTAGCTGAGTTAAAATACCTTCGTACGGAGGCAAGTTTATTTTCCACGTCTGAAATTTCTTCCTGCAGATGCAAAAAATTTGTGTTGGCTTTTAGATCGGGATAAGCTTCCACCTGTATTTGAAGACCCTGCAAGGCTGAACCAAGTTCTTGTTCGGCAGCGATTTTTCCATCTATGCTTGTTGCTTTCATCGCTCTTGAGCGAGCCTCAGTCACACGTGTGAGTACTCCTGCCTCGTGTTCCATATACCCCTTTACCGCACTGACTAGTTGTGGAATCAGGTCATGTCTTTGTTTTAACTGGACATCTATATCCGCAAACGCATTTTCCCGGTTGTTTTTCAACGCAACCAACTTGTTGTATAGCGAAACTACAAAAATAACTAATACGACAGCAACTATAATTACAATCCAAAGCGTGCTCATAGGGTTGATTTTTTGTTTAGAAAATAAAATTAGACAATTACGACCAATTCTCTACCCTAATCAGTACTTAAATTATTTCTTTTGTCCTTATCTTTATGAAATTTTAAGAACTATCCCATGAAAAAGTACGCTGGCCCTATCATTATCGGTTTGGTTGTCATCTTGTCAATTGTGATTTGGTGGAGGTATTATTTTGTTTTTGCCGAAGGAGTAAAAGCGGGCAACCTTAATTACTTTGAGAAAAAGGGTTTTGTGTTTAAAACCTGGGAAGGAAGGTTGGTTCAGGACGGTTTTCAGAGCCCCAATCCGGGCGCCCTTCAAAGCAATGAATTTCGGTTCAGTGCTTCCGGGGATTCTGTGGCCAATCTACTCGAGCGGTCCGGTGGCAGTTTCGTGGAGTTGCGGTACAAAGAATACCTTA
>DATHWC010000299.1:0-13168 GCA_035460985.1 Lunatimonas sp. | reverse complement strand
ATACTGTTTGATCCCCAGTTTGTCAGCGAGTTTTATGATCTTATGTGCCGGATCTATTCGGGAAGAATTAAGCCGAAGTGAGCGGGGTGTTAATTCTGCTTTTAATTGTTGTTGCAATTCGTTGAGGATTTCCTCCAATGTATAGGTGTCCGTAACCCGAACATCCAAGGTATAGGTACAGGTGTCCGGCACTACATTGTGTTGGCTGCCTGCCTGTATAATCGTTGCTGTGACTTTGTTTTTCCCCAGGTAATCCGAAGATTTTAGAAACTCGTAATCTCTAATGATAACAAGGTCATCTAGGGCGAGGTAAATGGCATTGATCCCTTCGTTTCGGGCAGCATGTCCGGCTTTTCCTTTTATCACAGCGTCAATGACGACGAGCCCTTTTTCGGCTACAGCCATTTGGAGTAGCGTAGGTTCGCCAACGATGGCGAGTTCCATGGCAGGCAACTTGGGCAATAGGCTCTCAATGCCGTTTTTTCCGCTGATTTCCTCTTCTGCTGTAGCGGCCAATATCAGATTATACGGAAGCTTTTTTTCATAAAAATATATAAATGTGGCGATCAGGCTAACCAGACAACCTCCGGCATCGTTGCTCCCTAACCCGTATAATTTTCCATCTTCGATTATTGCCTGAAAGGGATCCCGAGTATATCCTTGATTCGGTTTTACGGTGTCGTGGTGTGAATTGAGTAAGACGGAAGGAAGGGTAGAATTAAAGTGCTTGTTTTTCGCCCAAATGTTGTTCCCCGACCTTTCCCAAGAGATATTCTTTTCTGTCAAGTAGCTTGAAAGAATCTGTGCGGTACGGTCTTCTTCCCGGCTGATAGACGGCGTCTCAATAAGGGATTTTAGGAGAGTGAGTGCTTCTTCTTTAAGGTTGTCCAAGATGATTTTGTGTATGCTTCGCCAGTAGGATTAATATAGATCGTATTTTTGACTTCGTATTGTGGTGCCCGAATTTTTGCCTTTTGCTGCCATCAGGAGATTCTCCGGAAGACCTACCCAAACATTGGCTACGCCTTTGTTAAGTGCGTCAAAGGCGTTGTCCAGCTTGGGTATCATGCCCGAGTGAATGATTTTTTCCCTTTTCAGTTCTTCGTAAATATCTTCGTTGATAAAAGGAACTAAACTGTTATCATTTTTTTCATCCATCAATACTCCACAGCGGTCAAAACAGAAGAAAAGATTTACCGTATGTTTTTTGGCCAACGCCGTTGCCACACATGACGCTATGGTATCCGCATTTGTATTCAACAATTGGCCTTTTTTGTCATGGGTGATTGCACAGAGTGTAGGTGCTATATGCTCGTTGACTAATGTGGTAAGAAGATGGGTATTTACCTCTACTACATCTCCGACAAAACCGTAGTCAATGTCTTTCACTGGACGCTTTACGGATCGAATCACGTTACCATCAGCCCCTGTCATTCCGATGGCATTTTGTCCGAAGCGCTGCAACTGTGCCACTAATTGCTTGTTGATCAGTCCGGCATAAACCATGGTCACTACATCCAAGGTTTCCGCATCGGTAATTCTCCGTCCGTCTTTCATTTGTGGTGCGATGCCCAGCGAATTCCCAATTCGGGAAGCCAAAACCCCGCCGCCATGTACAAGTATTTTATAGCCTGGAAAGGCCGCGAAAGCGCGAAGGAATTCCGTGGATTTTTCGGGATGATCGATGACATTTCCACCGATTTTGATCACATTGATTTCCATAAACTTTCGGCGTTTTAAGAAATGATTTTATCCAAGACTGCCTGTGCGGCGAATATTCTGTTTTTTGCCTGCTGCTGCACCAAACTTCTCGAACCGTCCAAAATTTCATCTGACAATTCAAGATTTCTTCTTACAGGAAGGCAATGCATTACTTTAGCCTCAGGACTTCGCTTTAGTTTTTCTTCTGTGAGAAGCCAAGGCTCGTTCACGTGGATGATTTTTCCATAGGACTGAAAGGCACTCCAGTTTTTGACATACACAAAGTCGGCGTCCTCCAATGCTTTGGCTTGATTATGTTCAATGGTCGCCCCTTCCGTAAACCGTTCGTCGAGTTCATAGCCTTCCGGATGGGTAATAGTCAGATCGTAGTTGCATCCCAATGTCCATTCGGCAAACGAGTTGGCTACTGCATGGGGAATGGCCTTGATATGCGGAGCCCAGGTAAGGACTACCTTGGGTTTGGCTTTCCCTGATAGATTTTCTTTCATGGTCACCATATCAGCCAAACTCTGCAAAGGATGCCTAATGGCAGACTCCAGACTCACTACCGGCAAATCAGCATATTTGATAAATTGATTTATGGTAAAATCATCCGAATCCTCTTTCTTATTTGACAGTGACGGAAAGGCCCGGATTGCAAGTACATCAAAATAGCTTCCAAGCACCGCAGCCGCATCTTTTATATGCTCCACCGTCATCTTGTTCATAATGGCTCCTTCCTGCATTTCCAGGGCCCAGCCCTCCTTGTCCATATTGATCACAATACTCTCTATTCCCAGATTGGATGCTGCGATTTGAGTGCTTACCCGGGTTCGGAGACTTGGGTTCAAAAAAATTAATCCCAAGCGTTTGCCTTTACCCTTGCCTTCAGCGGATAGGGGAGCGTTTTTAAAATAGAGTGCTTTGTCAATTAACTCCTGTGCGAGGGTATCGGATTCAAATTGCGTAAAATGCTTCATCAATTGTAGTTATTATCAAGCTTCTTTTAGTTCCAAAACAGCCTGAAGGCTATCTATAAATAAATGTAGGTCTTTTGCGTCGATAGTTAAAGGTGGGAGCAAACGGATCGTATGTTTCCCTGCGGCACTGCCGGTGAATATTCGGAATTTATGAACAAGTTCCGACCTTACGGGTCCTGCTTCCCTGTCTAAATCTATTCCTATCATCAAACCTTTGCCCCGGATGTCGGTAATTGATTCCATTTTGATAAGCTCCTCCATGATCCAAGTACCTTGATGTAGAGCATTTTCCATCAATCTTTCATTTTCAATTACTTCCAGTACTGCCAATCCTGCAGCGCAAGCCAGGTGGTTACCACCAAAAGTTGTTCCCAGCAACCCATATGACGCTTTGAAATCAGGATGAATTAGAACGCCCCCAATAGGAAATCCATTACCCATTCCTTTTGCTATAGTGATCAAATCCGGTCGCAACCCATCGATCCATTGATGGGCAAAAAACCTGCCAGTTCTACCATATCCCGACTGTACCTCATCCAAAATAAGCTTGGCATTATTCTTTTTGCACAAATCAGCTAATCCTAGCACAAAAGCTGGTTCAGGAACCTGAATGCCATTCACACCTTGAATCCCTTCAATGATAATTCCGGCTATTTGACCGTTGTTCAGCAGTTCCTCGGCACCTTCGAGGTCCCCAAAAGAAAGGAAATGTACTTTATGGTGGCTATTAAATGGTGCGATAATTTTTAGATTGTCGGTGATGGCAACCGCTCCGGAAGTCCTTCCGTGAAAAGCTCCCTTGAAGGAAATAAATGTATCTTTTCCGGTTGCGAAAGAGGCCAATTTCAACGCATTTTCATTTGCCTCAGCCCCTGAATTGCATAAAAACAGATCGTATTCCGGGTAACCGGACAACTTTCCCAATTTTTCGGAAAACTCCTGTTGGATGGGAATTTTCACGGAATTTGAATAAAAGGCAATATTATTTAGTTGGCTCGTAATTCTATCCACGAAATGTGGGTGGGTATGTCCAATGGAGATAACCGCGTGCCCTCCATATAAGTCAAGATATTCATTGCCCTCCTCATCCCATAAGGTAGCTCCCAGAGCTTTTACCGGGGTAACATCGATAAGTGGGTAAACGTCAAATGGTTTCATATGTCTATAATTGTTTTTCAGCGGTCATATGGAATCTCGCATGTTGATAATCATCCCACTGTGTGACGGCTACGGCATGCTCGATTTCATATGATTACAAATGTTTTTCAGTGGCCATATGGAATCTCGCATGTATTATAATCATAGCGGTGTGTGTCAATTTTCGTCATGCTCGATTTCAAAGTGGTAGGTTAAAAGACCGTACTTTTAAGTCGTAATCCTGATTTTTCATCCAGCCCATAGGCCAAGTTTAAATTTTGAACAGCTTGCCCAGAGGCCCCCTTCAGTAAGTTGTCAATGGCCGAATAGATCACCAGTTGGCCCGCTTCTTTTTTGAGATGTACCAGGCACTTGTTGGTGTTCACTACCTGTTTTAAGTCTATGTCCCGCCTGGAGACGTGTGTAAAAGCAGCCTCCCTATAGAAATTTTCATATATTTCATACGCCTCTTCCAAGCTGCCGGAGAAAGGAAAATATGCGGTAATCCAAATCCCACGGGTAAAATTCCCCCTATAAGGCACGAATAGCAGGTCATTTGCAAAGTTGGAATTCAACTGTCCGAAGGTCTGTTTGATCTCATTCAGGTGTTGATGGGTAAATAACTTGTAAACGGAGACATTGTCATTTCTCTGACTAAAATGGGTAGTCTCACTTAGCTTCTTTCCCGCCCCGGTACTTCCAGTGATTCCAGTTATATGGAGTGCGGCACCTTCTGTGATGCCTGATGACACAGCAGGGGCAAGGGCCAATTGGATACCGGTAGCAAAGCAGCCTGGGTTGGCGATTTTTTTTGAATTTTGGATCGAATCCTTTTTTACCTCCGGAAGACCATATACAAACCCATTGGTTTCATTCCTGAAATCTGTACTGAGGTCGATAATTACAGTGGAACCTCCAAAACTGTGTTTGTCCAAAAACGGTCTTGTCTCCCCATGCGGTAGGCATAGGAAAACAGCGTCAATTTCCGAAGTACTCACTACATCTGTAAAAACCAAAGTTGACTCACCGATTAAATCAGGGTGAACCTCCTCCAGTTTCTTGCCTTTTTGGCTGTTGCTGTGAATGTAGCTTATTTCTACCTCCGGATGGTGAACGAGCAGTCGAAGGAGTTCTCCCCCGGTATACCCCGCTGCACCAATCACTGCGGTTTTAATTTTCATCTTCAGAAAGGGTTTGGTTCACTTTATGAAATATTGCGGTTTGGTTGCCAAGGATTTTGGTAAAGCCCTTGACGTCATCTGCCGTATATCCTTTGTTCATTTCTCCATAGCTACCAAATTTAGAGGACATAAGGTCATGGGCCGATTCAATACCTATCAGGTTGAACCGGTATGGGTTAAGCGCAACCATTACTTTTCCAGAAACAAATTTTTGGGTATCTTCCAAAAATGCTTCTAGGTTTCTCATTACCGGATCCAAATAATGGCCCTCATGCAAGTGGTTTCCATAAAACTCCGATAGTTGATTTTTCCAAAATGATTGCCACTTTGTAAGCGTGTGCTTTTCCAGCAATTGGTGGGATTTGATTATGATTAATGGAGCAGCGGCTTCAAAACCTACTCTTCCTTTGATGCCGATGATGGTATCTCCCACATGTGTGTCTCTTCCAATACCATAGGGCCCAGCCAATTCCTGCACTTTTAAAATTGCATCAACCGGATTGTCATACGGCATACCGTTAACGCCTCTAAGCTCGCCCTGTTCAAAAGTCAATGTAAGCGTCTGCGTCTCCTTCTCGGTGGCTTGGGTAGGGTAGGCGTCTTCAGGAAGGGTCAAATTGGATGTCAACGTTTCTTTACCACCTACCGAAGTGCCCCAGATGCCTTTATTGATAGAGTATGCTGCTTTTTCAAAGTTCATACTTACCCCATGTTTTTTCAGATAGGCAATTTCTTCCTCCCGGCTGAGTTTTAGATCGCGTATTGGGGTGATGATTTCGGCCTCCGGCAGGATGGTTTGGAAGATCATGTCAAATCTCACCTGATCATTCCCCGCTCCGGTACTTCCGTGGGCTACCGCAGTAGCTCCTATTCCCTTGGCATATTCGGCCAGAGATTTAGCTTGTAGGATCCGTTCCGCACTTACAGAAAGGGGATAGGTTTGGTTTTTTAACACATTTCCGAAAACAAGGTATTTTATCACTTCCTGATAATAGGTAGTGGTAACATCCAAAACTTTAAAAGATGCCACCCCTAGAGTTTTGGCCCTGTTTTCTATTTGAGTAAGTTCCTCTTCACTAAACCCTCCGGTATTGACCAAGACAGCGTGAAACTCATACCCTTTATCCTTTGTTAAATGAATGGCGCAGAATGTAGTGTCCAATCCCCCGCTGTAAGCTAAAACGACCTTTTTCATATGTTTATAATTGTCTTTTAACAGCCATATGGAATCTCGCTATAATAATCATCCCACTGTGTGAAGTTCTCGTCATGCTCGATTTCATGAATATTAAATTAGTTGGATTCCCAATCGGAATCAGTCATGCAATATCTTTGAGTTAATTTTTTTCTTCGTTTGAGTTTTCCAGCTCTTTATTTTTTCTGAATTTCAGAAACACATCTTTTTTCACCTTCATCAGATTGATAAAAAGCTGAACATTTTTTTGGAAGTCTTCTCTTAATTTTGTCTGGACACTTTTCTTCTCCGGCTTAGGTTCATAGAGCATAGCCGTACAGAGACAATTTTGTCGGTTTTTGCTCATGAGGATCTCGTAGTTCACACAACTTTTACATCCTTTCCAGAATTCATCATCCGTCGTTAGGTCAGAATAACTCACAGGGTAATACCCCAATTCGGAGTTTATTTTCATGACAGCCGCACCAGTAGTCAGTCCGAATATTTTGGAGTCGGGATATTTCTGCCGGCTTAGTTTAAAAACTTCCTTTTTTATTTCCCGCGCTAACCCACACTTTCGGAATTCCGGAGAGACTATTAGTCCGGAATTTGCAACAAACTTTCCGTGTCCCCATGCTTCTATATAGCAAAACCCAGCCCACTTACCTTCTTTGGTAAGCGCAATAACGGCCTTGCCTTCAGACATTTTGGTTTTGATATATTCGGGTGACCGTTTGGCAATACCTGTACCTCTTGCTTGGGCGGAAAGTTCCATCTCGGCTGTGATGGTCTCTGCGTATGCATGATGCTGTTCTCCAGCAGGTTTAATGATGAATTTTTGGTTTGTCATTGACATGAGTTGAATACGGAAACTCTTCTACCCCCTTATTAATTCTTCGAAAGATAGGTAATCCCAGAAAGCTTGATGAATGATAAAATGGTGATGCGCAAATCAATATCCACATAGGATATTATAAATAATAACAGGGACTATGCCCTGATAACAGACCTAAAAGTTCTCAAAGGAAGAAACAATACCCCAACCATCTGATCAACAGATACAGAATAAAATTTGGTCGATATGGCAGTATTATCTTTCATTATTTTCGATGCACAAATATTTAAACAAATTTTCACTATTGCAAATTTTTGATGCAATTATTGAGCGTGGAACTTTTGACGGAAGGAGTTTGGAAATAATTAGCACCTATCCTTTAGAGCCCCTTTTTTTTGGTTAAGAACAGTTCAAAGAGTGAGTAGGTTCCTCATTTTTCTTCCAATCTGCTATTCTGATTATCTCCGCCTTAGATCCTTAAAAATCCAGCCGATTTAAATGGGTTGCGGTATACTCAGCCTACACACCCTGCAATAGAATAGATTAATAGATGGAACTTTTCCAAAGTTTCAAACTTTGGAAAAGTTCCATTCAAATTTAGGCTTATCTTGCCTGCTGATTAAATTCATTAATTGAAATTGATGTCAACCGAAAATAAACATTCAGACATGGCTGAAAGCAATCATCAACAAGCAACTTGCTGTGGTGATGAAAACTCACACAATGGTGCTGAAAAAATTAAGAAAAATATATGGGAGTTCTGGAAGCTCTATTTACCCAGTTGCCTGAGCTTTATAATTCTAGTGGCAGGGATCTTAATGGATCATTTTCAGGTCCCTTGGTTTGAAGGAGTTTTTCGCATGCTAATCTATGCATTTGCCTACCTGTTGGTTGGTTGGGAGGTCATCCAAATGGCTGCCGTTCACCTGATAAAAGGGGGACTTTTTAATGAATTCTTTCTAATGACCGTTGCCACTTTGGGAGCATTTTATTTAGGGGAATATGCGGAAGGGGTAGCGGTTATGCTCTTTTATACCATCGGTGAACTGCTTCAGGGAAATGCGGTACGTCAATCAAAGAAATCCATCAGGGACATGATAGATAGACGACCAACTACAGTACGGGTTAAACGGGGCACGGTATATATTCCATTAAGTCCTGAGAGGGTAGGCGTTGGGGAAGTAATACAGGTAAGGGCAGGTGAAAGGTTGGCGCTGGATGGGGTGCTGATAAACGAGGCCGCCGAAATGGATACTGCCGCGCTCACGGGAGAATCCGTACCCCGACTAATTACTTCTGGTGACAGGGTTTTGGCTGGGATGATAAATTTGAGCCAGTTAGTGGAAATTAGAACTACCAAATTGTTTAAGGACAGTGCACTGGCTAGAATTTTATTTCTTGTCGAGCAGGCCAGCAGCAGAAAAGCAAAAACCCAACGGTTTATTGCCTCATTTGCTAAAACATATACCCCTGTGGTTGTTTTTTTCGCTCTGGGATTGGTGATTTTACCTTACTTCTTAATTGATACGTATAATTTCAACGCATGGCTGTACCGGGCACTTGTTTTTTTGGTGATTTCCTGTCCTTGCGCATTAGTCATATCTATTCCTTTGGGTTATTTTGGAGGTTTGGGGGCAGCTGCCCAACGGGGGATTTTGTTTAAAGGAGCAAATTACCTAGATGTAATGGCAAAAATCGACACCGTGGTATTTGACAAAACCGGAACTTTAACGGAAGGAAAGTTGCGGGTCGTAACATCTGACTTCAGCCAATATGAGGGTGATGAGAACAAACTAATTGATGCTGTAGCCGGGTTGGAATCAAATTCCAATCATCCGGTTGCAAAAGCCATTTTGGAGTTTTTAAAACCTAGCGATGGAAAACTACCCCTTTCCAAAATTTCCGAAATCGCTGGCAAAGGGTTAAAAGGCATGTGGGAAGGCAGGCAATTGGTGGCTGGAAATCTGGCTCTAATGGATGAATTTGAAATCCCGTATGCAATCGATTTGCGGGAGTTTAAGCAAACATTAATTGGAGTCGGGTTTGAAGGCAACCTAGTAGGATATTTTTTATTGGCCGACACAGCCAAGGCGGAAGCTTCAGAAGTCATAGGGGCATTGAAATTATTGGGAGTTAGCTACTTTTCCATATTGTCAGGAGACCGGATGGCTGTCGTGAGGAAATTGGCCGATGAACTTGGTATGGAGAATGCTTTTGGGGACCTTTTGCCTGAGGACAAAGTGAGGAAGTTTGAGCAGTTATTGGGAAAAAATAGGACGGTGGCATTTGTCGGGGATGGGATTAACGACGCCCCCGTTTTAGGTTTGGCGGATGTGGGAGTAGCCATGGGCGGGATGGGTTCCGATGCGGCCATAGAAACGGCTGATGTCGTGATACAGGATGACAACCTATCAAAAATCCCCTTGGCCATAGAAATAGGGCGAAAAACCCGGCAGATAGTTTGGCAAAATATTGGTCTTGCTTTTGGGGTAAAGGCGATTGTTTTGACGTTAGGAGCATTTGGAATGGCATCTCTTTGGGAAGCTGTGTTTGCGGATGTGGGGGTGGCGTTGTTGGCTATTGGTAATTCAATGAGGATTCAATATTATTTTCGAAGGGTTAAATAATCATATAACAATTGATATTAATAAATTGATAATTGAAATACAGTAGAAATATGGCCTACTGCCGAAATATAGCATTATTGAAATACAGTTGAAATATAGTTGAGATAGGGCCTTGCGGTCGAAATATTGGGGAATTGATAGTTATAGATATTTGATACTGGTGGATATTTAATATGGAAATATGGTAGAAATATAGTAGAAATATGCCTATGGCGAAATAGACGCTGCGGTTGAAATATAATGGATTATGGCGGAAATTGGGGGAAAAGAGAAGACCCCCAATAGAAAAAATAAAGCGACCAATCTTTTTTTTGGAAAAATTACTTAACATTGTTAAAATATAGTAAACAGATGTTGATAATCACAATTTTACTGTCACTCTTTTCACCTTTTTCTAAGGACGTGTATTTGGATTCTTTTCCGGCTCCCCGTCAGGAGTTTTGGTTTTGGAATCAAACAGACTTGCCAAGAAATGCTGCCACGAGAACTGATCCACAAACAATCTATTTGACTGATTTTCGCCAGTTTCAAGAAGCTGAATTATCTTCACAAAACTTATTTAATCAGCCCGTTTCTGCTATTTTTACTCCATTTTCCAATGAAACCGACTTTTACACCAAACCTTTTGCATTGGAATTCCTGCTCCTGAACCATGTCAATCAGCCAGTAGGTTTTCAAGTTAGTATGGATTACTCAGATTCCCAGTCCCTTCAAGTTGGCGTATTTGGGAGGGAAATTCAGTTGGAAGTCACACATGATCAAAAGAATCAAAGGGAAACGCGGCCTTTGAAACCTTGGAAAAGCTACTGGTCCCATCTAATAATAAATTATACGGGAAACGAAATTCAACTTTTTCATCAGGGAGAAAAAATTGCCTCTTTGAAATCCATTGATTTCGGACCGGATACCGAATTGATATTGAAAGGGTTTTTAGAAAATGAGCCTTATATGCAGTTACATGATCTTATCAAGCAGACTGCCAGATACGGAACCTCTTACACACCTAAAGAAGCCCAAAGTCGGTTTAGCTACCTTCAAGAGCATATTTTAACAGGAAAACTTTTCCCAGAAAAATTTCACCTGCTAGCTGGCCCCTATTTGAATAATATGACCGACGATTCCGCCCAGTTGGTATGGGAAACCGATCAACCGGCTATTGGAATGATTGCATATGGAGAAAAATTCCCTCTTGATCTATCTATTCCAATTGAAGAAAATTCAGCGATGGTTAGGAATGCCGTAATTGAAAATCTAAAGCCTGGAACTACCTATTATTATCAAGTAAGCCTCTCCAACACTCGTGGAGAAACATTTCAAACTCCGGTTCTTACTTTTCAGACCGTAAAGCATAGACCGTCGCCAATTATGTTTGGAATAATCAGTGATACCGAAAGCCGACCCCACATCAACAATCGGGTAGCCCAATTGATGTGGGACGAACGTCCGGATTTTTTGATTCACCTGGGAGATCTCACGGATGGTGGCAAGAAGGAAAATAAATTTCAGTGGACCATGGAATATTTCCAGGGTGTTGGACCCTTGACCACTAGAATTCCCATCGCTACCGTACCCGGAAATGGTGATGATGATTTATATTGGTATAGTCAATACCATCCGCAGTCCGGTGAAAAGGCGTATTATCGGTTTGATTATGGAGAGGCTTCATTTTGGATGCTTAACAGTAACCTGAAAAACGAGCTTCAAACCGGGGGTTCCCAATATGACTGGCTGAAACGCGAGCTCGGGGAAAGTCAGGCGAAATGGAAATTTGTAGTCCTGCATCATGCACCCTATTCCTCGGATGAAGATGATTATGGAAATACTTGGGCAGGTCCGGGTACCTTCGGAGATACAAGCCTTCGCAATTTGGTCGCTTTATTGGAAGACCATTCGGTGGACATGGTTTTTTATGGACATCTTCATACCTATATGCGGACGAATCCGATCTATAGGGGAGAAGTTTCCAGCGATAACGGAATTGTCTATATGCAAGTAGGTGGGGCAGGAGGTAACTTGGAAGACAATGCGCCAACCCGGACTTGGTTCGCTGCAAAAAATTACCGAGGACACCATTACAGCACTGTCCAACTAGTCGCAGATACATTAGAGGTCAGGACCTACAACCTGACAGGAAGTATTATAGATGTCTTTTTTTTGAAAAAGTAATCTTAACCATTAGCTAAATTGTGATGGCAGGACAGTTTTCTACTCCACATACACCACCAAGCCTTTTAGATAAGCGGTCTCTTGGTGAAAAATATTGATGGGGTGATCAGCAGGTTGGGTTAGTTGATGTAAAATGCGGATGGCTCTGTTTGCCTCCAAAGCAGCAGCCGTTATGGTATGGTTGAAAAGAACTTGATCCACAACCTGCGAGCATGAAAAAGTAAACAGGATGCCGCCAGCGGGAATATGTTTCATGGCGGTGGCGTTTAAGCGTTTATATGCCTGAACAGCTTTGTGCCGACTTCGGATATGCTTGGCAAAGGCCGGGGGATCCAAGACGATAACGTCAAAATCTCCTGAAATATCTTTGATGTATTGCATCACATCAGCTTCAATCCCTTTGTGGTGAGTTGAATCGGAGGGATTTAACTGCACATTTTTATCCGTCATTTCGATGGCGCTTGGAGAAATATCTACCGAGTGTACTTCTTTAGCACCTGCCTTCAACGCATAGACAGAAAACCCTCCTGAATAACAGAAAGCATTCAGCACCTTTTTTCCAAGGCTGTATTTTGAAAGCAACTGGCGGTTCTCCCGCTGATCTATAAAAAACCCAGTTTTTTGACCTTTTTCCCAATCTATTTCAAAATGATGTCCGTATTCAAGGACTACTTGAGTAGCGGGAGTGCCATAAACCAGTCCGTCAGTATTTTCAGTAACTGCCTGATGCAAAGTAGCCGCACTTTTATCATAGACCGCGGAAAGTTTATTCCCGTAAATTGTTTTGAGAGCCTGTACAATAGCCGATACCTCCCTATGAATACCAATCTGGTGGGCTTGAATTACAGCCGTTCCATTATAAAAGTCAATAATCAGGCCGGGAACAAAATCCCCTTCACCATGAAAGAGACGGTAGACATTTGTATGGGAATTGTCAGTCAGCCCAACCCTTTTTCGAAGCGCGTAAGCGGCACTTATTTTCTCTGTCCAAAATGTCTCATCGATAGGTTTTTCCACGAATGAAATGATCCGGACCGCTATAGAACCACTTCCATAATATCCCGTGGCTAGAAATTTACCACCTATATCTACCACGTTTACGAGGTCTCCTTCAGTTAAGGTTCCTTGAGCACGGTCAATCGCACCAGAAAATATCCAATGGTGCCTGCGTTGAACGGATATTTCTTTGCTTTTTTTTAGAAAAACATTAGGATAAGGAAGCATGTAGCGGAGTTTTAGGAGAGTAAATTGAACCGAAAACCATCCCTAGTGCACTGAATCCTGTGGAAGAAAGATGTGCCGGCACGGTAAGGTCCATGGAATATAAGTTTATGAAAGTAAGCCAAAGGAAATCGCTAAAATCGCAC
>DATHWC010000298.1:0-4101 GCA_035460985.1 Lunatimonas sp. | reverse complement strand
AAAGACGGCAGCCCAAACATTTATGCGTTTTGGCGGAAGAGGGTGAGGAGAATTGGCCTGGTGGCGGCCAAAACGGGGGCATTTGCGTTCCATTTTAACCCCCGGGTTGAAACCCGTGGCTACTATTTCGGCCATCCCTACGGGATTTTTGTGCGTTGATTACGTTTTTGGATTTTAATTTTACTCAGTTTTCTAAAAAACCAGGCCCGTAGGTCTGTCATCTTAGGTGTGCTTGGGTATAGCGAAGCGAAGCCCCTGGTAAGGAATGTACATCTCGGTTTTTTTTTTTGGCAGCGGGGACGGTTGCTGTGCCATTTCCTTCCCGCCAAAACCCGAATATGCAAAATCTCTGCCCAACCCATCAACCCATCAACCCTCACTAAATAGTTAACCAGTTTGCCTAAAACCAACCAATTCGTATCCATTATTATAAATATATTTATAACTTTACGTAATATTACATCGGGTTATAATCGTATATATAGAAATGGAAATCAAATTGCCACCACATATTCGCGTCCGAACACCTTACCTGAACAAGTTACGGCCCTTTATTGGCAAAAATATCATTAAAGTACTGACCGGGCAACGCAGGGTGGGAAAAAGCTATTTGCTTTTTCAGGTTATTCAATTGATTCAACAGGAAAATCAAAATGCCTCAATCCTTTACATCAATAAAGAAGATTTGGCGTTTTCCTTTATCAAGTCCGCAGAAAATTTAAACGATTATATACTTACCCATAAATCAAATTCCGGCAAAACCTTTGTTTTTATTGACGAAATCCAGGACATAGCGGATTTTGAGTCAGCGCTTCGTTCTCTATTGCTGCATGAAGATCTTGATATTTATTGTACCGGAAGCAATGCCAACCTACTCTCGGGAGATATTGCCGGGTTCCTGAGTGGCAGATATATAGAATTACAGGTATATAGCCTTTCCTATGAAGAGTTTGTGGAGTTTCATGACCTCGCAGAGAGCAGCGGTAGTTTAGAAAAATACCTGAAATACGGAGGTCTTCCTTATTTGATACATTTGCCACTTGATGACAATGTAGTTTTCGAATACCTGAAAAATATTTACAACACCATCGTTTATCGGGACATCATTAACAGGTATGCCATTAGAAATGTCCCTTTTCTGGAACAATTGGTGTTGTTCCTTGCAGCGCATACAGGCAGCATTTTCTCGGCGAAAAAGATCAGTGATTTCCTCAAATCGCAGCGCATTAACATGGCACCAAATCAGGTTCAAACGTATATACATCACATGGTGAGTGCTTTTTTATTGCATAAAGTATCCAGATATGACCTGGTTGGAAAACGGGTGTTTGAAATAGGCGAAAAATATTATTTTGAGAATTTGGGCATCCGAAATGGAATTTGGGGATACCGGCTGGAAGACAGGGGCAAAATAATGGAAAATGTAGTGTACAATCATCTGGTTTTTAAGGGATACAAAGTCCGGGTAGGTATAATGGGGAACAATGAGGTTGATTTTGTTGCCGAAAAAGACGGGGAGAAAAAGTACCTTCAGGTGGCACTGACCATTAATGATCCCAGTACCATGGATCGCGAATTCGGGAATTTAAAAAAGATTGCCGACAACTATCCAAAGACAGTCATCACGATGGATGCCTTCCTGGGAAATACCCATGAAGGTATTCAGGCAATGGATTTACGTAGTTTTCTGCTTTCGTAAAGGGTAATCTGGCAGGAGAGATGATGAATTGATCCTAGATATATTCGAGTTACCGCAGGTGGAAATACGGTAGAAATCGGAGCGAAGCGTAGACCCGCGAGGTTCAGGGTATGGCCTAGCGGCCGAAGTATTGGGGAATTGATACTTTTTGAAATTAGTCCGAAATAAAATGGAAATATAAATTTAACCAAAAATCGGATGGCAGATGCAAGGTAGAGTAACCGTTTCGATATTATTCGTTTACGCCGGAAATATTTAGAATGACGGAAATTAACTCCCTCCCCTACAGTTGAAAATCCTGTGATAGCGTAGCGGTTACAGGAGGGAGGGCTGGGGTGGGGCAGTTTCGGAGCGGGGACTTCAACCTTCGACGGGCCAGGTGTATGGAACACGGATGACGCTGATCTAGCGGATTTTATTTGGAATTTAAGCAAAGGGCAGCGGGAATGTATGAGGTGCCCTATCTTTCCCGCCAAAACCCGGTTGTTTCAAGCTCTGTCTTTTCCTTTAGCGATTCTGTTTGAAAGATTCACCCTGACCACCCAGGCCACCCTCCATAAGATAAAAATGTCGACGCCATCGCGCTTGACTGTACGCCTTGGGCTCAATTTCTTGAATGCAGGGCGATTCTGTTTCCCTCGGAATCCACAAACAAACCCATAAATCCCACATCCTCCGAGATAAGTGTTTTTGCCTGAAGAACCTTCCCCCCTTCTTCCAGCACTTTTTTTAGCTGGGTGGAAATATCCGTGGAGGAAAAATAAATTAACACTCCTTTTTCTTCACTGGGGGAATAGGCTTCGTTCTTAATCAAAGAACCTGCTGCCCCCGGTTTAGTTTCGGAAAAGGGAAACCATCCCATCTCCGTTCCGTGAAAATCCTGTACCTGGATTTCAATACCGAACACTTCTTCGTAAAATTTCTTAGCCCGATCCATGTTAATTACAGGGATCTCAAACCAGCCGACCATATTTTGTTCCATAGGTGAGTTATTTGGTTAATAGGTTATTAAGTTATTGGGTTACGCGGTTTGGGTAGGGTGGGGTGGTGGTTTTTGTTGGGGGATTTTCTTCGAGTTGTTTTAGAATAACTTCAATTGCTTTTTCCAACTGGGGGTCTTTTCCCTGAATTACCTCTGATGGCCATTGTTCTACTTCTATGTCCGGTGCTACGCCCTCGTTTTCTATGGCAAAACCCCGTTCATCGTAAAAAGCCAAATTCGGTGCCGTGACGCTCCCTCCATCGATAAATTCGGGGAAACCAAGGACACCCACTAGTCCTCCCCAGGTTCTCTTTCCGATGATTGGTCCCAACTCGGCCTGTCTGAACAGGTAGGGAAAATAATCGCCTCCCGATCCCGCAGTTTCATCTGTAATTAATACTTTCGGGCCTTGGATGGATGCATTGGGTGCTTTCTGGTCCTGTCCGTATCTATAGTTCCAAAAGGACTGCACAGGTCTCTTTAGCATATCGATATAATAGTCAGCCAATTGTCCTCCGCCATTAAAGCGTTCATCCACTATAATTGCTTCTTTGTTCGCCTGGGGGAAGAAGTAGCGCTTGAAGTATTCGTGTCCCAAGGAAGTGGTATTCGGTACATAGACATAGGCGACCCGACCATCGGTGGCCTGGTGAACCTTTCTCATATTTCCTTCAACCCAATCTCTGTTCCGCAATCCCTGTTCTGACGACAAAGGTGTTACGGTTACCTTCCGCGCATTTGCCTTATTGGGAGTTGGGGAAATAAGCAGTTCGGTGATTTTTTCGGCTGAGTTTTCAAAGAATTTGTAAAAATTATCTTCAGCTGTTACCTCTTGGCCGTTAACCTCCAAAATATAATCCCCTACTTCGATTTCGACCCCAGGTTCTGTGAGGGGGGATCTCAGTTCAGGAGTCCAATTTAATCCTCCATAGATTTTTTTGATTCGATATAGGTTGTTTACCACTTCATAATCCGCTCCCAAAAGGCCTCCCTCAATGTTTTTGGCAGTATGCAATTTATCGCCCATACTTCCAAATCGGTGATGGCCAACCGCCAATTCACTGAACATCCATTCCATGACCCGATAAAGGTCGCTTTTGCAGGATAAATCGGGAAGAAAAACCGCATATTTCTCTTTCATGGAGCCCCAATCCGCTCCATGCATCCCCGGGTCATAAAAATAATCCCTGTTGACTCTCCAAGCCTCCTCAAAGATATTTGGCCACTCGGCAAGGGGATTGATTTTTACCTGAACCTGATCTGTATTGATAAACGCATCTTCTTCCGGTTTTTTCCCTGTTTCGGCGACACCCCATTTCGACTTGCTCAAATACAGCATGTTATCGCCTTTGGAGGCAATTAAAAAGGCATCGGCGGGCATGATGTCCTCACTTTTGCGTTCTTTCAGATCGTAATGTTG
>DATHWC010000297.1:0-10033 GCA_035460985.1 Lunatimonas sp. | reverse complement strand
TTTCCAATCCGCGCAAGTGCAAGACTTCCGGCATGACGCAAATATAAATCCGAGTCGTTGTTCTCTTCAAGCATTTGGATAAGAGGGTCCACAGCGTCTGCATACGCAATTCTCCCCAATGCCTCGGCCGCAAAAAACCTTACCCTGCTGTTTGAATCATTCAACAAAGGTAACAAGTCATTACCCGCCTGACTTAAGCGAATATCTCCGATCCATTTGGCAGCTTGAGCTTTAATCTCTTCATCTGAATCTTTTAGATAAGGGATAAGTTCGGTGCCTATTTGTTCATCCTTCCCAGCAATTTGGGAGAGCCCCCAAATTGCATGAATCCGGGACATTCTATTTTCTTTTTGGCTAAGTCGTTCCTTGAAAACAACCACGCCTTCATTTCCTTTTTTCGCAAGTGCAAACTGGGCTTTCCTCCTAACCCGCTGATCTTGATGTCCCAATAAATCCCCT
The DNA here is from genome assembly GCA_035460985.1 of Lunatimonas sp. Classification (GTDB taxonomy): domain Bacteria; phylum Bacteroidota; class Bacteroidia; order Cytophagales; family Cyclobacteriaceae; genus Lunatibacter. Next base: position 9,574 of record DATHWC010000297.1, on the reverse strand, counting down.
AATTCCGCAACTTTCAATTCCTGGAAATCTTGACGCATTAATTCTGCCGTGTTTTCCCTTTCTGCGGTAAACGCACCTTTTGTAAGATCCATTTTCCAGATTCTTCCATATCCCTTATTGACCCAGCCATCAATCCAGTCTGAAAAATAAAGTGCCCCGTCAGGTCCAAAATCCATTCCCGTCGCCAATATCCCCCCCATAAGCTGCTCGGTTTTCTCAAGTTCAAATCCGGCCCCTTTTTGCTTTAATTTAAACCCATGAATTCCAGACCTGGCAGGATTTCCGGCAAACTCGGCTACAAAGAATGTATTTTGCCATTTAGGCCCCAGAGCTGTACCTGGGTTATATAACATGCCGGTGGGACCATTGACATAATTGGCTATTGTCGGAATAAAATAGGCTGCTTTGTCCGGAGAATTTGGCGTATGCATATTCTCATCCATCCACACCTTATAAGTATTGTTATCCGGATCCCTGTATTTGCCAAACTGCCAGTTTATCCTCCAACCTGTGTCTGATCCATCTACTAGGTACACGATCCTTTCCCGCTCACCACTGTGATCTCCATCATTGTCCACACTGATCAAATTTGCGAATTCGTCAAATACAAATTCATGCGTATTTCGGACGCCATGGGCAAAAACCTCAAAATCGCTTCCATCTGTATTGCAGCGAACAACAACTCCTTCGTTTGGAAAATGCCATTTCTTACCGGTCGCGTCTGTGCCTGAAAACCCGATATCACCTATTCCCCAATAGATTTTTCCTTCCGGACCAATGGTTAGACCGGACATGTTATGCCCACCAAATCCGATATGAACGCCAAAACCATGCATAAGGGAAACTTTCGTATCCATCAAACCATCACCGTTGGTATCAGTAAGTTTCCAAAGATCGGGTGCCACCCCGACAAACAGTTCTCCTTCATGAAAAAGCACCGCTCCTGCCACATCTGTAACTTCGTCGTGAAAATCTTCAACCACCAACTGGGCCAAATCAGCCAACCCCGAACCATCCGTATCTTCCAGTCGGTAAATATTTTCCTTTTCCACGGTAAGATCCTTCCAATCGTGGGACCCATCCCCGTTTAGATCTGGCAACCATTCATTCTTGGCGCTATTTTCAGGGCTTAATTCATCATGGATAAAGCTCTTTCGATCGGCAACTGATTGCATTTTAAGAGATCTTATTTCCCAATCCTGATGGCTTCGAATGTCAAATTCTGAAATTTTCCTTCTGTTAGTTCGGGAATAGAAAAGTCTCCCTGCTGAATCAAACCGCATGGAAATGGGGTCAGCCACCAAGGAATCGGTAGCCCAAACACTGAGTTTAAAGTCCGCATGAAGCTCAGGTTTTACCATTGATTCCACGGTAGCAGCTTGTACACGGGCGTCTTCCAATGACAGGGTCTTAATTCGAAGATCAACGGGTTCCTGTTTGCAGGAGCTTAAAGCGATGAAAAAAATAAGCAAACCCGTCAGGTTTTTGAAAGGTATTCGTGTAATTACTTTTTTACGATCCATATTGGTAAATAAACAAGCCGACTAGGGCATCTGTTTTCTCAATTATTTATTTGATGAAGGAATCTAAATTTAAACCCAGAGATTTATTCATCAGCCTCCGTCAGAGTGGCTAAAAAGCTTACTAGATCTCGGATTTCCCTTCGAGAGAGTAATCCCTTCATATCCGGCATACTTGAGGGTGCCATTTTGGTTTCCTTAATTGAGCTTCTTTTGACTTCTGCATCGGGATTGTTGCCCATTTTCACAAACAAACTGGAAGATGTTTCCTTTTCCAAAACGCCCGACATGGTTTCCCCATCATTTAACGTCAGAGTAACCACTCCAAAACCCGGAGCCAACCGTTTACTTGGATCAATCAAGGCTTCAAGAAGTTCTTCTCTGGTAAGAATTTTACCAATTCCATTCATCCTAGGCCCTGCATTCCCACCGATATCATCATAAGCGTGGCAACGGATACACTGTCCGGTTTGGTGTTGGAAAAAGATACTTCTGCCCCGCCGACTGTCTCCCCCATACATACTTCCTCTATAGGAGGCCAATAACTCGTCGGGAGTAAGTTTTGCCTGTATGGCTTTATACCTTTCTTTCAATTCGGAAGAACCGACGGTATCCAACGCCTCAGTAAGCTCAAGTTCAATATCGGGAGACAACCTACCCTTTTCCATCTCATCCAACAATCCCGAAAAAACAGGTCCTGAATGTTCTATTGGAACTTTTCCCAATGTAATCAAAGCCGCCTGTCTCTCCTCAACTGTCTGTTTATTGATCACATCAGAAAGTAGCGTAGCCATCAGGTCACCGGAAATATTTAGCTTTTCCAGCAAATCCAACCCTGCCACACGGACATTCTTTTCTCTATCTTTCAAGGCCCGTTCTATGGCCTTGTTTTTACCCTCCCAATTCAGGTTAGCCAAAGCACGCAAAGAAGCTTCCCTAACTCCCTCATCTCTATCGGAATCCAAAAGACCGTAAAGCCTATCACCAGAACTAACAATTTCCAATTTTCCCAATGCATTAACTGCAGAAAGCCGAATTGCAGACTCTTGGTTATCTAGAAGCTTCATTAGGGTTTCAGTGGAAGCTTGTCGGATTTCCCGAGGGTCACGCTCTATTCTACCTCTATTACGACCATCTACCCGGTCCAACACCGAAGGTTTGGACCACGTACTCAGGGCTTGCATGGCTTCTACACGCATCGCTATCGGTGCATTTTCCTGCTGCACATAGGAAATTAGATTTTGCATGGACTGAGTCGTACCAACTCGTAGGTTGGCACTAATTGCTCTTCGTACAAGTGGCTCTGACGTGAAGCGGGTTTCAACAAGCGTATTGCCAAGAGCAGGTAAGGCCTCGGGGATCGAATAATCATCATTAATGGCTCTTGCCGCTTCTGCCACCACATACTCATCCTTATCCTGTAGGAATACGGAAATTTTTGGAGATTCCATTCTTCGAAGTGCCAAAACTGCAGCTATTCGTACCGCTCTCGAGGAATGTTCTGCAAGAGCAACCAAAGGCGCAATTTTCCCAATTCGGGCTAATGCCAAACTACCCGCATGTCGTATATAAACGTCACCATCATTGTTTGTTTCTATCAACTTGATTAATGGTTGAATAGCGGGTTCATACGCTATCCTTCCCAATGCTTCGGCAGCGAAAAACTTAGCCCTGTCAAATCCATCATTGAGCAAAGGGATCAATGCATCGCCAGCATCTGCATAACGTACATCGCCTATCCATCGGGCCGCTTGGGCACGAATCTCTTCGTCACTGTCATTCAAATAGGGTATTAAAACCGATGCTTCAGAGTTCTTCTTACGTGCCAACTGACTGATGCCCCAAATGGAATGAATGCGGGCATAGCGGTTTTCCTTTTGTTCCAATTGGGTTTTAAAAACATCCAAACCTTTATTTCCCTTCTCCACTAGTGCAAATTGGGATTTTCTTCTTATTCGCTGATCCTCATGTCCAAGCAACTCAGATAAGCGTTCCAGCTTAAATGAGCTGAAATCTTGCCCCATTAGCTCGGCCGTTTCCTTTCGTGCAGCCCAATTTACTCCTTCTTTGTCCTCAAGTTTCCATATCCGGCCGCTGTCCTTTGTTCCCCAGCCATTGATCCAATCCGCAAAATAAAGCGCACCGTCTGGGCCAAAATCCATACCGGTTGCCAAAATTCCACCCATAATTTTTTTGGTTTCACCCAATTCAAATCCGGCTCCCTTTGGGTTGAGTTTGAAAGCGTGTATTCCTGACCTGGCCGGATTTCCGACAAACTCGGCAACGAAAAACGTATTCTTCCACGCCGGGCCCAACGCAGTGCCCGGGTTATAAAGCATGCCAGTAGGTCCATTGACATAATTACTGATGGGAGGAATAAAATAAGCAGCCTTATCTTCTGACCTGGGCGTGTGCATGTTTTCATCCATCCATACCTTATAGGTATTGTTATCCGGATCCCTATATTTCCCAAACTGCCAGCTAGTTCTCCAACCGGTATCGGAGCCATCCACCAGATAGGTAAGCCGTTCCCGCTCTCCCCTGTGATCACCGTCGTTATCAACTGTAATTAGGTTGCCAAATTCATCAAAGACAAACTCATGCGTATTTCGGACACCCATGGCGAAAATTTCAAAGTCACTACCATCAGGATTAGACCGGGCTATGACTCCCCTATTCGGATATCTCCACTCCTTACCATCTGGACCTGTTCCATTAAAGCCAATATCGCCAATTCCCCAGTACACTCGGCCATCAGGTCCCATCTCCAAACCAGACATCCCGTGACCTCCAAATCCAATATGAATACCAAACCCATGGGCAATGGAAGTTTTCGATTCCATCAAACCATGCTTTTTATTTTCCTTGATTCTCCACATGTCAGGTCCTACACCTACAAAAAGGTCATCGCCAAACTTCATGACCGCGCCGGCAACATCTGTCACCTCATCATTAAAATCTTCTACTACCAACTGATATTTATCGGCTAGCCCATCCCCATTTGTATCTTCCAAACGGTAAATGCGCTCTTTTTCAACTGTCATATCACGCCAATCATGCGATCCGTCCTCATTGACATCAGTTAACCACTGGTTTTGGTCGCTATTTTCAGGGGATAGAGTCTTTCTAAGAAAGGCACGTTTTTCTTCAACAGTTTCTAAGCTTATTGAGGCGATTTCCCAGTCCTGATGACCCCTAATATCAAACTCGGAATTTTTTTGTCTGATGGTTCTACTATAATACAACCTTCCGTAATCATCAAAATCAATAGATATAGGATCAAAAACCAATGAATCTGATGCCCATAATTTCAGGGTCAGTTGTTCATCAAGTTCAGGATTTACCAGGCCTTCTATGGATGAGGCAAGTGATCTTGCCTCTTCAGGATTTATTTGCTTAACGCGTAGGTCATCCGGATGGGAGGAGCATCCTAGGATCACCAAAAAAATTAAACCGTGCTGAAATAGGTGTGAATAAAATTTTTGGATAGGTTTTATTGATTTAAATCTCATTTTTTTGGGCATTTCAAGTCGTAACTTGAATGTAATTTAAATGTAAAATAGGCACGAAATATAAGGAAAAGAAGGTTAAGGGTAAAATGATTTTTTTTAAATCCACTCATTCTTGGTTGAGGCCCCTAAATGTGCTTTAACTGGCATTAATTTATTTTTGGGGTTCCCGCAGTCTTTTCACACAATTGGCCAGAGATCTGTAATTGTGGTAAGCTGTCTTCCAAATGTTTCCTTTAGAGCTGGTCTTATAATTGGGCTGCTTATCTATACCACCCGAGTACCATTCCCCATGTTCATGGTCAATTAGATTTTGATCAATATATGTCCACTGCAGTTCGAATTTGGAAAAATAATCCCATGGATCGTCCGGATAGAGATCTGCGAAAATCAGCAAGGTATTAAGTCCTTCGGCTTGGGCCCACCAGTTTTTTGTGTCCTTAACCACTCTGGGTTTTGATTCACTCTTAAAATAATATCCACCGTCATAGAAACCGCCCTTCTTATCATCCCACCCAAACTCCAAGGCATGATCTACCATCTTTTTTCCAATCTCCCGCGTCTTTGTGTCACCTTCCAGCCCAAGTACTTCTGAGGCTTCCATCATCAAGTACGCAGTCTCTACATCGTGGCCATAGGAAACGTGATCAATGGAATGGTGCATTTCGATAACTGATTCTGAGGAATCACGAAAACTTACTGGCCTCCAATCTGGATACAAAAACAATTGCAAGTATCCCTCCGGCTGAACAATGGTATCGCGAATTAAAACGAGAAGTTCTTCCAACCGTTTCTTAAGCAATGGATCCTTCCATACATGGTATAATTCACTAAAAGCCTCCAACAGGTGAATGGAACTGTTTTGGTCTTTGTATCCAATAGTAGAGGTGGAAGGTGTATCTTCATTTCGCTCCAAGGGAGAACCGTCGACAGCAAGATTTTGAAAATACCCGCCATATTCCGGATCATAACTGTTTTCTTCCAACCACAAAAAGGCCTTTTTAGCCAAATCCAAGGCTTCCTCATTTCCGCTCGCTTCATAGTATGCGGCTAAACCGTAAATTCCAAAAGCATTTCCATATGCAGTTTTTGAATCATGATTGGATGGGACTACATTACCCTCCTGATCCAAAAGTGTGTGAAAGCCTCCATGTACTGAATCCCAAAATTTATCCCGGATAAAAAGGAATCCATGGTCGGCACCGTCCCTATAATGGCTTACTTCGGGGTAGTCCATAGCTGCCTTTGAAGTGGTCCATAAGTGACGTGCTTGAGAAACAATCATCTTGTTTTGGTTCTCTGAGGGAGTAAAATCGTACTCAAACGCACTTATATACCCCCCATAAGTTTTGTCGTATGCCAAAGGATACCACTTATTCAGCATTTCGTGCTTTATGGAATATTCCAATATTTCGGCATATTTCTCACGGATATTTTCTGTCTGTTGTTGGTCACATGAAATAAAAAATGCAATAAAGCAGACTAGAGCTATTCTTTGAATATTTGAGCCGGATGACATAGTGGTTTTGGGTTTACATATAAATGAGGCTTAAATTTAATTTGAGATATTCAGTATTCCTAACGCCGTTTCCTTGACTTCCACCATCTATACCAGACAATTCCAAAAATTGGCAATAACAGAACCGGCCAATAATCGGCAAATGGAAATGTACTGTCATCAAATTGCTCATCTTGGGCCATAAGGGGTAACTGATGCAGCATCAAAAACGGGAATATAAAGAGTAGATTTTTCATAATGTGATTGGTAACGCAAGAAAGTAAATAATTAAAACCAGCCTAGCTGTTACAATTTAAAAGCAAACTAGCTATAATTCTTTTAAAAAATAAAAAATAGTTGACATGATGGGCAATTTTAGAAAGTTTTAAAAGGTATATCTGCAATATCCATAAAAAAGTGCTTTTTTTGCAGTACAAAAAATGATAACTCAATCGGATTTGTTCGGATTGGGTTTCAGAATTTTATTTGGATCAAACTTAACGTTAGACATATTCTATTCTTCATTCGTCTATAACCAACCCAATATGATTTTAGGAGTACTTAAAGAACCAACTGCCGAAAAACGTGTGTCTATGCACCCGGAGGCTGTAAAGGCTCTCGTGGGAGCTGGAAACCAGGTTCTCGTTGAAACAGGCGCAGGTCTGTCTGCCTTTTTGGCCGATGACCTGTACACTGAGGCCGGGGCTAAGATAGTGGCTCGAGCGGAGGCTATATCCAAGTCCGAAATGCTTTTTCAAATTAATCCGCTAACTTCTGAGGACCGCATCGCAGCGGGAAAAGGAAAGATAATTGTCGGTGTGTACCAGCCCTTGGTCGAGCGGGAACTTGTGCAAGAAATTGCATCTCAGGGGCTCACTCTATTAAGTATGGATGCTATTCCCCGTATTTCCAGAGCTCAAAGTATGGATGTGCTTTCCAGCATGAGTACGGTTTCAGGTTACAAAGCCGTATTGTTGGCAGCGGCTAACCTACCCCGCTTTTTTCCCATGCTGATGACAGCCGCCGGGACCATCGCACCGGCAAAAGTGCTTGTCATCGGTGCAGGTGTGGCAGGCCTTCAAGCCATAGCCACCGCAAAACGACTTGGAGCTGTGGTAGAGGCATTCGACACACGTGCATCCGTAAAAGAACAAGTGGAAAGCCTGGGAGCAAAGTTTGTAGATGTACCCGGTGCTGTGGAAGATAAAACTGCTGGCGGATATGCGGTAGAGCAATCGGAAGAATATAAACAAAAACAATCCGAAATGCTTGAGAAATCCATTGTCAAATCTGATGTGGTAATCACAACAGCTCTGATTCCAGGAAGGAGGGCTCCAATACTGATCACAAGAGAAATGTTGGTGAAAATGAAACCCGGCGCAGTAGTAGTAGATTTGGCTTCAATAAATGGCGGAAACTGCGAAGGAACAGTCGACAATGAGACTGTAACCGTCGAGGGAGTAACCATAATCGGAAGCTCAGCATTGCCGGCAACCATGCCCGAAGACGCCACAAAAATGTACAGTAAAAACGTGCATAATTTATTGAAACTTTTATTAAACGGTGACAAACTCAACCTCAACTTTGAAGATGCAATAATCCAGGGAACTTGCATCACCCATGGTGGAGAGATTGTCTATGCACCCTTAAAACAATAATCATGGAACAAATTATTCAGTATATTTCAGTTAACCAACAGGAATTCTATGTGTTTATCCTTGCTGTGTTTGTGGGCATAGAGGTTATTTCTAAGGTACCCACTGTACTTCATACCCCATTAATGTCAGGTTCCAACGCATTGTCGGGAGTGGTTATCGTCGGTTCCATATTGGTATTGGGTAAAACCTTGCCTGACAATTACCTAGCTTTGGGACTGGGCTTTTTGGCCGTACTTCTTGCGACGCTAAACGTTGTAGGAGGCTTTACGGTCACCAACAGGATGTTGGAAATGTTTAAGAAAAAACCTGCTAAAAAATAAACCTCATGATTTTACAAATTATAGATATTTGCTATTTAGTAGCAGTAGTTTTGTTTATTATAGGCATCAAACTAATGAGTCATCCAGACTCTGCCAGAAGGGGAAATTCCATTGCTTTATCTGGCATGCTCCTAGCCATTATAGCAACCTTTTTAACCCCAGGATTAAATAACATTTTACTAATCCTAATCGCAATGGCAATTGGAACAGTAAGTGGATTATATTATGCCAAATCGGTAAAAATGACAGCGATGCCCCAGCTAGTTTCCTTTTTCAATGGAATGGGTGGCGCGGCGGCTGCATTGATAGGCCTGGTTGAATATGGAGATCTACCTGTGAATGAAATTGGTAAGGGAGCTGTATTGATGGCTAGTTTAGTCATCGGGTCCATTTCCTTCTCAGGTTCGTTGATTGCCATGGGAAAATTGGAAGGCGTCATCAAGGATATACAAATTAACAAAATCCTGGCTTTTGTTTTGTTGGCAGTAGCCATCGCAATATCAGTATATGTTCTCCAATCGGGAGAACCGCAACCAACCCTTGTGTATGTAATTGTTCTTATTTCCCTAATTTATGGGTTGGCCTTCGTTTATCCTATTGGTGGTGCTGATATGCCAGTGGTCATTTCACTGCTCAATGCGCTTACTGGAGTTACCGCAGCGACTACCGGTCTATTATATAACAACAAGGTGATGCTAATGGGTGGAATCCTGGTGGGTTCCGCGGGGCTGTTGTTGACTCTGCTAATGGCAAAAGCTATGAACAGATCCGTAGCCAATATTCTTTTCACTTCGTTTGGTGGTTCTGCTGGGGGAGCTGTAGGTGGGGATAATGGGGATCAGGTCGCCAAAGAAATCAACCTTTACGATTCTTCCATCCTTCTCTCCTATGCCAAGCGTGTAGTGGTAGTTCCCGGCTACGGATTGGCAGTAGCACAGGCCCAGCATGCGGTGCATGATCTCGAAAAAGCATTGGAAGAAAAGGGTGTAGAGGTTTTGTATGGCATACATCCCGTTGCGGGGCGCATGCCAGGGCATATGAATGTCCTTTTAGCCGAATCTGACGTCTC
>DATHWC010000296.1:0-6621 GCA_035460985.1 Lunatimonas sp. | reverse complement strand
TGAAGGAAATGAAATCAAGGCAGTAGGCCCATCATCAATTATCAAAGTGCCAGCTTCGGCGACCACCTTTGATATGAAAGGTAAAACCATCCTGCCCGGAATGGTGGATGCCCATGCACATATAGGTGCGTTTCGGCAAGGCTTACCTGTACAACAAAGCTGGCAGCTATATGCCAACCTAGCCTTTGGCGTAACCACTGCTCATGATCCCTCCGCGAATACCGAAACAGTCTTCACTCTTTCGGAAATGGTAAAAAACGGTGCCATTGTAGGCCCACGAATATTTAGCACCGGATTTATTCTTTATGGAGCTGACGGTGATTTTAAGGCGGTGATCAATTCACTGGACGATGCCCGGTCCTCAGTACGACGTACCAAAGCCTTTGGTGCCATATCCGTCAAGTCCTACAACCAACCCCGCAGAGATCAGCGTCAGCAGGTATTACAGGCTGCCCGGGAGCTGGGGGTAAACGTGGTTCCTGAGGGAGGGTCGACTTTCTTTCACAATATGACCATGGTGATAGACGGGCATACAGGCATTGAGCATAATATACCTATTGCTCCCGTCTATAAAGATGTGCTAGAGCTTTGGAGCCAAACTGAGGTTGGCTATACCCCTACCCTTATCGTTAATTATGGCGGGCTGAATGCTGAGTATTATTGGTATCAAAAGACAAATGTTTGGGAAAACGAAAAACTCTTACAATTCACTCCCCGGGGAACAGTGGATGCCCGGTCCAGACATCGGACTATGGTACCTGATGAGGAGTATGAAAACAGCCACATCCTAACCTCAAAGTCTGTCAACAAACTGGCTGAAAAAGGGGTAAAAGTAAATTTGGGTGCGCACGGACAGTTGCAGGGTTTAGGGGCTCACTGGGAATTATGGAGTCTTGTTCAGGGCGGTATGAGCAACCATGAAGCTTTAAGAGCAGCCACCATCAATCCAGCGGAGTATATTGGTGTGGGCGATGATATTGGCTCCTTAAAAGCAGGTAAACTGGCGGATTTGATCATCCTGGACAAAAATCCGCTGGAGGATATCCGAAACTCAGAATCCATTACCCATACTATGATTAATGGAAGGCTATACGATACTTCCACCATGTATGAAATCGGCAACGAACCCAAAGAAAGGGGATCCTTTTATTGGGAAAATGGGCTTTTCCACGAAGCTTTTCCTTGGCACGAAAGTATACGTGGCTTTAGCCATAGCGGCTGTGGGTGCGGATTACAGTAATATTGCTTAAGTCTGAAATATTAATTACGAATTTAGAATTACGAATTACGGAGTGGGGATAGATTAATTACGAATTTAGAATTACGGATTACGGTGACATTGTTTGAGTCTAATGGATAAAAGATGAATTTAGAGAGTGGGTCCCTTTCTTGGGAGGAATTTGAGCGGGTAGAGATGCGGGTAGGCACTGTGTTGGAGGCGGCAGTGTTTGATGCCGCCCGTAGGCCGGCCTACAAACTCCTGATTGATTTTGGTCCCTTGGGGGTGAGGAAATCTTCCGCCCAAATCACAGACCTTTATCAACCTGAAGACTTAATCGGAAAACAAGTTATCGCCGTGGTCAATTTTCCCCCCAAACAAATCGCCACCATGATAAGTGAATGCCTCGTTTTGGGAGCCATGGGTGAAAGCAATGTTGTTACCCTTCTTTCTACGGAAAGAAAGGTGGAAAATGGAACTAGGATTGGGTGAAATTCGCAAAACTACCTTTAAATACGAACCCATCATAACGAATTTCAGATGCCTAAAAATTTGCGGATTATCATTTGGCTTCTTTAAGGCAGTCGCTTTTCATGGAATAAATCCACCTCGTGAAATATAAACTTTCCAGGAATAGTATAGACACCCTTATTGCCCAAATCGTCAATAACTACAACTTCAGCATTATATAGGCCGAATTTTTTGACCTCAATTTTTTGGCTGAAAACCCCGTCTTCAGCGGACCTGTCACCGGATTTTCCTTGGTCATTTAATGTGGCATTATAGATTAGGTCTGGGTTTTCTTCCGACCGAAGAGTCACTTCAGCATGGACAATTTTCCCGCCATCGTAAAACTTAGCCTGAAAGATATTGTCACCTTTGACATAGGCCCAATTCAACTGAGGAGCCGACTTATCTTCCCCAGACACCTTTAGAGTTATTTCTCCGCCTTTGATATGGTGGTCGGGATATTCAGGGATCCAGTATTCTGCGTAAAGCGTAATGTCAGTTTCTCCTTCCAAATTTGAAGAAATCACCGGTCTACTATATTTAAAACTTCCTCCCACATGGTCAAAATTGGACCAGGAATCGGAGACTCTGGTGTGAGAACTTTTCAAATCCACTATCGGGCTAAATGAATGTAATGAAGTTAGGCGGTTTATTCCCCCATCTTTGACCAATACAACAATGGACTCTCCGGGATTAGGAATCCCGTCACCGTTCCCCACACCCAGCACCATGGATACAGTGTCCTTTCCTCCTTTTAGAAAAGTCACCTCTCTTCCATCAGCGATTTCAAAGCGCTCAATGGGCTTGCCCTTGGGCTTTAGATGAAGGACAAAATCCTCCTGCCATTCATTATTATTACGATCCTTTAACTTTAAGGTGAACTTTTGGGTTCCAATACTGTCGGAAGGAATGTGAAAAACTAAGGGTGATACTGTAGCAGTACTCAAAACCCCGATATCACCCACCTGAACAATTTTATCTTCCAGTTCTGCGGAGCCACTGCCTATTAATTCGGCTGTTATCCCCTCCGCCTTGCTGCCTCCCTTGTTGATTAAGGTTATTTCAATTGGTGTATGTGTCTTGCATGCGGAATAATTTCCCGAGGTTATTACCACTGTACTTATCGCAATATTGGGCTTCCCGGAAGGTTTATGAATGCCTACTTCCTGATTACCTCCATTTAAATAAATTTTTATTTGTCCGTTATGGTCGGAACGGACAATCGATTGGGTTTTCTTATTATTGTCAAGATCAAAAATCGTGACCTGGTAGTCGGTATTTATACCGTACAAAGGGGCAGTTGTAATTGACAATTTAGTCCGGGGAAGTGTCTCTCCTTTGGGATGTTGACTTCGGACACTTATTTTAAACCCTTGTTTGTCCACATTTTCCAAGACTGTAAATCCCGGAAAATCCCGGTCGGAGCTAACTTCATAATCCCACACAGAAAATTCAGGATATACATCAATGTGGTTCCATCTGCTAGGAACATCTGCCGGATTATCAAATGATTCTTCAAAAAATTGAAACATGTCTTCCAAGCCTACAAGTTCGTGCCGTCCGGGATACTGGCGACTCTCATAATTGTCCATTACCTGCTTCCAGATCCTATCTATGTCCCGATGGTAAGCCCGGATAAAATCATTCTCCCCATGATGCAGCCGTAACTTCAAACCTTCGTAGTTGCCGTACATATCCCCGTGAAAATACTCCACGGGAAAATCAACAGGCCCAATCACAAACTCCGCAGAGCCGCAGAAACTCCCAGCTGCGGACACCAGATGTGGGTATTTGCCGGCAACCCAAAAGCTCATAAACCCACCCATGGAAAAACCCGTGATACCTCTTTGCGCTCTTTCCGCAATCGTTCTGTAATTCGCATCGATATATTCCACCAATTCAGGGAAATAATGGGGGAATTGCCTGTGCGTTTCTACAGGTCCGATATTATATGGCCGAAGATAATAAGGTTCATTAGGCCGTCTGTTATACCCATCCGGCTTGACAACGATGACTCCATATTTTGATCCCAATACCGCAATTTTCTCCTCATCGCTAAGCTGGGAATCGCTTTCTGATTTTGCCTCTTTACTTCCAAAATACCTTTGAGACCATCCATGATAAAAATAGATCACCGGGTATTGCTTTTCCGGGCTATCATAATAGTCAGACGGTAAGTATACTCTATATTTCCTTACCTCTCCCAACACATTGCTAAAATGGCTGCCATCTATAACCTGTGGATTTTGGGCTGCTGCGGTTGAAATTAATACCCACGATAGAAGAAAAGCCGACGAACGTAAGGCTATACCTCTATTCGTCAGTAGGGCTAAAGAGAACCCGGCTCTTATTACAAACATAATTCCCTCATGTGTTTTAGTAATGAACCAGATCATGTCTAACTATTAAAATTTCAATTGAGTTTTCATTCGAATTCTGTCGACGCATTATCCATAAGAACACCCGCATCATAAACCCTCTTTCCTGCCAGAATGGTCATAACAGGGAGAATATCCTTGATTTTATCTTCCGGGCATTGTAGGATATCATCTGATAATATTACTAAATCCGCTAATTTACCCACTTCAATGGAGCCTTTAATTTCCTCCTCAAAAGAGGCATGAGCATTATTAATTGTATACATCTCCAGCGCCTGCTGACGTGAAATTCTCTCCTCAGCGTTAAGGAAGGTGTTGTTTTTAGTCCTTCTCGTTACTACGGTACCCATGGACAAAAAAGGATTGTACGGGTTGATGGATGAATTCAAATCCAACTTTACCATATGATCTGAACCTCCCACCACCTTTATGCCCGCCTCAGTCAAAGACCTATAGGGGTGGAAATCACTCATTCGTTCTTCACCTCTCATCTGGGTTAGAAAAACGCCGTCAAGATATAACCATGCGGGTTGCATATTGGCATAAATTCCTAAATTTTTCATTTTTAAGATTGCTTCATCAGTAAAGAAATTCCCGTGAATAATTGAAAACCTCTTTCCATTTATTGGGGTTAACACATTCACTTCTTCAAAAGCTGCCAATAAAGTATCTACGCCTCCTCCACCTGTTACATGTGCTGTGAAATTCCAACCTGAATCATCTGCCGCTGTGATGAGCTTGACCAATTCCTTTTTGTTGAGGTACAACTCTCCTCTGTAGCCAGGGTCGCCCCTTCCAAAAATTTCTTTTCCTTTATCACCCCATGGCTCACGTAAAAAAGCTGTTCCCGTCAATACACCTCCATCAATCACTGCTTTCAAAGCTCCCATTTTTATCCACTCATTTCCCTTTCCGATCGGATGACCCAGATCCTCAATTGCATTTTTCATTTCTTCAAGTGAAACGGACGGAGGTAAGGGAAAAGACATATTGAGATATAACCTTGCTGTAAGTTCACCATCAGAAAGGAGCTCCTGAAATAGCCGCAGCTCCTCCCAATCGCTCCTTCCGGCAATCACCGATGTAATTCCAGCTTGGTTATAGCGATGCAGCATTTCCTTTAAGGCTTCTTTTTTTTCCTTTTTTGTTAGTTCCGTTTTTTGAGGAATGGCCAGCAATTCAAAAGCGGAGCGGAGCAACACGCCGTTAGATTGTCCAGTCTCCTGATCCCTTACTATACCTTGGTGATCCGAATCAGCCAATCCCGAAATTTCAAGTGCTTTCGTATTGATTATCCCTCCATAGCTTCCGTTGAGGAAAACGGGATGATTAGGTGCCAGGGAGTCCAATTCTTCTTTAGTCGGTTGCCTGATTTCTTCAAGTCTCGTAAAAAAGAATTTGGGATGGATGATCCAATCCCCTTCCTTCTTCAATGATGTTTGTTCTGAAATCCATCCAAATAATTGACCCATATTTTCCACCGTTGGAATTTCTTCAAAAAACTCGCTTTGGGAAGCAGCTACGAAATGTGAATGGCCTTCAATCAATCCTGGAATAACAGTATGCCCTTCAAGATCTATGATAGCCGTGGAATTTGTAGCCAAACCCATTAATTCATCAGTATCTCCAACTTTAAAAAATCTCCCCTCCCGAATAGCCACTGCTTCTACAACTGAATGGTCCTTATTCATTGTGATTATTTGACCATTGAATAAAATCATATCCGCGGCAGGCTGCTTGGAAGGTGTACAACCTAAAACGGTTACTAATACAAAAGCGTGAAGGTAGAAAATGCAGGTGTTATTCATTCTTTCTTTTTGATCCCTTCAATATAATAAACTTATGCTGAATAATACAAGATCTCAATCTAGCGTCGGTGGAAATTGGTCTTGGTTGGGATGTGCAAGGAGAAGGCTAGGTTCCTTGTCCCACCAAACCTTAGTTAAGTAGGAAACACGAAATCTAAGAAGTTATGGAGTTATTGGCTATGAGGTTTACTCAATTTGAGAACACCAACAGGGAATCAGAAACAATATGGTCAAAGAAATCGCAAAACTAAAAAATGGTATACTAATTCCGGAGGACAAAGATTTTGGAGAGTAAATATTCGCTCAAGGTATCAAAGACTTCTCAGTTATTTTTTTACGCTATAATAAATCCGATTTAGACTAGATAAAAAAAGAACATTTTTAAGACACTATTAGCCTATTACAAAAATCCGGGTCACTTTTTTATCACAATCACAAAAGAAAAGACACGAATTAGAGAAATTTAAAAACGATAAATCGATAAATTCGATCATTCCCCCACCCCACTCTTATTCTCCACACCTCATACTCCATCTTCCTTTTTTCAAAATCTTCCTGGTGAAATTGATTTGCCAAATCAGCATCTCTTAATCCGATTAGAATTTTGGCGATTTCTTGATAGTCCATGCTATAAATTGGATGGGCCTTTCAATTCTTTAATTAATATCACTCCCTCTCCAAAGGTATCTTTACGCCGGCTGATGAG
>DATHWC010000295.1:0-2611 GCA_035460985.1 Lunatimonas sp. | reverse complement strand
TCGAATGATAGAAACTCGTGTTTATGCGCTTTATCTGTTCCCTTTCCTCCTTAAGGGAATAGGGTTTAAAGACCTTTCTCCGCCACCAAAAGAGCAAACGGAGGCAATTGATAAGTTGGACCGGAAGCACCATCCGCCTTTCGCGCTAACAGTTCCCCTTCAACTTCCTGCCAATATAATAGAGGAGAGTAACCCCCCGGCAATTCTACCACTTGTACATCCTTCGTCCAATTGACCGCAATCAACTCACTTTTCTCATTATCCGAAAAAACCATACAGTCAACCACAAGAGGATCGCTGGAGCTTGATGGAATCAGTGAGGAAAAGAACTTAAATCGGCTCCATATTTCCAATATCGGAGAGCGTCCTATCCCGTTCGCCGTTTCCTTTACCCAACCGTTTTTCCCTTCCCATTCAAAATAGGTGAGTGATGAAGCTCCTGCTTCTGTCAAATACTTCAAACTGAATAAAAACCAGCAGGCACCAAATAAGCTGTATTGCCGATCATCCGTCCACCCGGTAGGAGTACGGAGATGCTTTTCCGGATCGGTAGCGTTGGGATTCCATCGCATATGGAAGGAAACGGGGCTGACAGCGATTTTTTTATCTGGATAGATTTGCTTAGCACTAGTTACGGTATATCCTTGGGCCGGCAAGGTCTCGATCAGTGACTGGTTGTCAAAGGCATGGACTTGTGGATTGATGGAATAGGTCACCCCATCCAACTCCTCTGCATCAACCCGTTCCCTGTTCAACTCTGTAAAAAACGCATCCGTTCCTCCAAAAATGTCTACCTTTGGAAGCAGTAGTTTTAACTTTTTTATGCAGTCCAACAATTCCTTGGGAGTAGTTTTGCTTGTATCCCCAAACAGCAAAATTTTCGTAACTGATTGGAGTTGATGCAACATTGTTTTTATGGATTCTATTGGGTTCGAATGATCCGTAAAAAGCGCCAGTTCTACAGGGATGTTTTTTTGATTTGCATAGGTCAAGATCTCCAAATCTGAATCCGCAAGCCTATCTAAGGATACATCTACGCGCAGAAATTTTGGTTGAATAATATTCATTACCTTGTCCGCCAGTTCTTCCGGCAAATTAGTATTGGCTTGCGTTCCCCATTCAGGTATTTGAACAGGTTCTCCCGCCACTGAAAGGGTAATATGCGAAGTGCCTAAATCGACTTGGTTAAAATTGCCACCGGAATTGACCTTTAAAATTATTTGCTGGCTTATTTCATCCCCATTTCTTACCACTACGGGAAAAGGAATTTCAAGGGGTGTGCAATATGTTTTGTAAGAGGCATCGGTCCAGTTTCGCTGGTCTTCCGTTTCAAATACATCCCCATCAAAATATATACTGGCAGAAATATCCAAACTGGGATTCCAGTGCATTTCTTTAATATCCCTAAAAGGCTGATGGGGACTGATCGCTTCCGGAAACGCATAACGCGATTCCGCACCGCTTTCATTAATGATTTTGACGGGCTTTCCTGCGCAGGAAGCTATAGGATGCAAAACGGTAAATCCAATACGATTCCGTTTAAATTCCGATTGAGCTTTTCCACGATAGGTAAATTGAATGGTACCTTGGTTTGAGCCTGTAATTTGGCAGGTAAGGTGATAGGAAATATCATCCTTTTCAAAGGAGCCTTCATAATTAATCTGAAATTCTTCTTCAGATTGCCGGATATGCTCATTGCTGATGACCATGGGAATTGTTCCCCAGTTCTGATCCCGTAGGGCGTGGTTGATCATCCGGATAATTTCCACCCCGCCGGAGGAGATGTAGCGTATAAAACCGTCCTGATAATGGACTTTTACTGCTCCGGCATGCAAGATTCTTTCCATCAGGTTATGGCTTTTATCTGTTCTTTGACGGATTCAGGTTCGAAAATATCACGCCAGTTGTCTTTGAAAATTTTTTCCTTGCCGATGGCAATGGCCTTAATGGCAGCATCGGAGAATTTCCCGCCCGGCAATTGCTCAAATAGCAAGGCCAGTTCAATATTGACATGACCCATTAGAAATTCGAAAACAGCCTCTTTAGGAACACCCTTGGCGATGGCCGCATCGGCCCCTTCCTTCAAAACCGTTATCAAAGCCCCACAAAAGGTCTCGGAAAGTGCCGGTTCCAGTATGCCCATTTGCTCGATGGTTACTTCTATGGATTTAGTTACAGGTCCATAAATTACTTTGGCAATTTTCTCCCCTACACCATAATGATCTCTTGGTCCTTGGATAAGTGCACAGACGATGCTTTGCCTGGCAGCGGTCCCCCCGAAATAGTCATAGTGGGCTTTCTGATCGGGCTCCCAGTTAAATACAGAAGGATGACAGGGGTGGGATGCAAAATAGCAGATATCATCCCGGTGTGCCAAATGCCCAGCCAAAGGGGCTGCCGGATCCAAGAACATCCCAATCGAACCTGCTTTCATTTTTGGGACATAGCTGGCTGTCACTTTACCGATGGCTATATCGGGGACGGCGTATATTACAATATCGGCATCAGGAATAGAATCTTCCGGTTTGCTCGCCGATATGCCGATAGCTTTCATCCGTTCCAGCCCCTCCTGGCTCACTTCCAAATAGCTGGTTTCATAATCAGGGTGGTT
>DATHWC010000294.1:0-35409 GCA_035460985.1 Lunatimonas sp. | reverse complement strand
AACTAAACACGGATATCACAGAAGGCAGCATCCTTATCCACAGTATGGGTGGCCAACTGATCCGCCATTTTAACATCAGCGGGCTTAGCTCGGACAAAAACAAGTACATGGTTCCTTTGGATAATATTACCCCGGGAGCTTACCTGATATCGGTTTTTGAGAAGCAGGAAGTGATCAAAAGGATGCGCTTGATGGTGACACCTTCGAAATAGGGAGTTAAATTAGGCGTTTCTATAGATAAAGAAATATTTGGTAATATGTTGCTTGATCCTGCTTACTTTTTGAGAAAAAGGTACAGGAAAACCTTGATAAATACCGGCATAGCGGTGACGGGTTTTGATCAGTCCCCTGATCATGAACCTATATCATGGTGACACAGCTGGACAGATTAACGTTAAAATCAATATGAAGTAGCTCGGAATACCCGCTCTTATTGGTTTTTAAAAGCCTCTTGGAGAAGCTCTAAGCAAATTTTGATCGAATAGGTGCTGGGTTAATTTGATGAAGCTAAAATCGCTGAGTTTTTCAGAAACTCCAATTGTATCTGTGGTTCCAGTTCCGCTTCTCGGAACGATGTTTAGTTTAAATGTGCTTTAATGGCACATATTTTTGTAGTACATTTGGAATGTGAATCCAAAAAGTGAAAAAATCTTACGCAGTTATTTTGTAATTTATGAAACAGTATATACTTCAAGTAACTTTTTTGCTGCTTTTATTAAGCAGTTGTGCTACGCGAAACTTAATTTACCTTAGTGATATAGATCCCTATTCAGAGTATCAAACTGAAATGGATCGGAGATCCGAAATAAAAATCCGACCTTATGATAGATTAAAAATCACTGTGAATAGCCCAAGTGCCGAATCCAACTTAATGTTTAACAGAGGCATAATCAGAGATAATACTGAAGGTATAAATGAACTAATTACCCAAACTACCGAGATAGATCAAAATGTGTATTTGGTGAATCAAGATGGAACAATTGAGTTTCCAATTTTAGGTTTGATTAATTTGGGTGGTCTTACCCTTGAAGAGGCTAGAGTGGAAATGAAGTTTTTATTAAAATCCCAACTGAAAGAACCAAGTGTAAATATTTTGATAGCTAATTTTAAGGTGTCTGTAATCGGCGAGGTCAACAACCCTGCCAATTTTTTGGTGGGGGCAGAAAGGATTAACATTTTCGAAGCTTTGGGTTTGGCAGGTGATATGACCGTGTATGGGAAAAGAGAAAACGTATTGATATTGAGAGAAAGAGATGGAGTCAGTAATGTGTACCGGATGAACTTAAATGAAAAGAATGTGATAAATTCTCCTTATTATTATTTACAGCAAAATGACATTGTATATGTAGAACCTCATAAGCAGAAAGCAAAAAATGCTAAGGTCAACTCTACATTAATTACCATTATATCAGTATCTTCATCAGTCTTAGTGGCCATGATATTCAATTGGCAAAATATATTCAATTAATATGAAAGTATCGGATGTGTTATTGGATGGCTTTGGTTTGGAAAATGGTCTAAACCCAAGAAAGTCGGTTAGGGAATTTTTAAAGTATAAATGGCTATTTGTTACAGGAGTTGTTTTTGCCTTGCTATTGGCAATTACCTACCTTTTTTATGCAACTCCCCTTTATGAGATTTCCAGTAAAATTGTCATCAAGGATAGGGAAAAAGGGGTGGATTTCTCTGACAATCCTCTAATGAGAGAATTGGACAGTTATGGGGCCTCCAAAATCATTGAAAATGAAATAGAGGTATTCAAATCCGTGAAGTTGATGACTAGTGTATTGGAGGATTTGGATATCATGACCTCTCTTTATGAGAAAGATGGTTTTGGAAGAAAAAAAGAGCTTTACCGGGGGAATAGTCCCTTGTTGGTTCAGTGGACACATCGGGATTGGGTGTATAAGCCAAAAGATGATGAATATAAAATCAAACCATTGGATAATAAAAAGTTTGAATTAAATTTTAATGGCAAGGTAAGTACCCATCAATTTGGCGAGGAAATCAACGGACATTTCGGGCAATTTTTTGTTGAATTAAATGACAATGTGGTAGTTGATTCCCTCAAAAGTGACAATTTCAGTTTGTATTTTAACAGTGCTGAAGGTTTGGCCAGAAAATACAGCGAAAAACTAAAAGTAGACCCCCCCAACAAACAATCAAGTGTCCTTCAAATTTCAATGCTTGATAACGTACCTGAGAGGGGAATTGAAATTATCGACAACTTAATCGAAAAATACAATTACCTGACGGAAGTGGAAAAAAACCAGTCTGCATCTACAACAGTGGAGTTTTTGTCCAAACAATTAAGTTCATTGGCAATGGAAATTGATTCCATTGAAAACAACATTGAGCTTCTTAAGATGCAAAATCAGGTCAGTGATATCGGAACTGAAGCGAGAATTTATTTGGAACGATCCAATGAAATTGGGAATCAAATCTCTGCTTATCGTACCCAGATTCAGGTATTGGAATCTATTCAAGAGCTGCTTAGAAACAGTACTGCGGAAGACGCCAATACAATTCCAAGTTCGTTAACAATCGATGACCCCTCTTTGGTGGGGGCAATCGAGGAATATAATAATCTTCAAAGGGAAAAGCAGAGGATTCTCAGGGACGTCCAACCAGGTAATCCCTTGGTAATCTCCCTGAATGATAAAATTGCGAGGCAAAAAAATTCAATTATTGAAAACCTGAATAATTTAAAGTCAAGTCTTCAAATAACCGTGAAGAATTTGGAGATTAATTCCTCAAGATACGAGGGAATGTCTTCAAAAATCCCGCAGATTGAAAGAGAATTGCAGGAAATAACAAGGCTTCGACTCACAAAATTGGAGCAATTTCAGTATTTAAACAAAAAAAATGAGGAGGCCCTCATGTCTTTGACAGGGATATCGAATTCATTTTTGAGGATCATTGACAATGCCAAAGCTTCATATTTGCCTGTCAAACCCAATAAAATTATCATTTTACTTTTCGCTGTTATAATGGGTTTTGGATTTCCTTTCATATTTGTGTTTGTTAGAAACCTATTTAATAATAAAATTGAAGGTAAGGCCGAAGCAGAAAGCTTGACTGGATTGCGGGTTATTGCCGAAATTTCCAAAAATGAATTTGATGAAAATCTAGTCTTTTCAGAAAATGTGAGGTCAGCGGTAGCTGAACAATTTAGGCTTTTGAGGTCAAATCTCGTTTCACTGAATGGGGGGAAAGAGAAGGCGGTTATATTAATCACCTCAAGTACAGCAGGAGAAGGAAAAACCTTCTGTTGTTCAAATCTTGGAGTGAGCCTGAATCTGATTGGAAAAAAAGTCATTGTATTGGAGTTTGATTTGCGAAAACCTGCCTTGCTAAAAGCTTTAAAAGTGCCAAAAGAAAGTTTAGGTTTGGTTGACTACTTATCTAAAGAGGATTTAAAACTTGGGGATATAATCAAAAAATACCCCAACCATGAGAATTTATGGTATATCAGTGCAGGGACATTGGTGGCAAATCCGGCCGAACTCCTGAGTCTTCCAAAACTCGGCTTAATGATTGAGCAGCTAAAAACTCAGTTTGATTATGTCATTCTAGACTCTTCTCCCGTAGGGATGGTCCCCGATGCCTTTTCGCTGTCCAATCACGCTGACCTTACATTTTATATATTAAAATCAAATTATACCAGCACAGATCAGCTAAGTTTCCTATCCAATTATGGGGTAAAAGAAAAGCTCAACAACCCCCTAATGATCATCAACGGGGTGAGTGTGCTGAATGGATACGGATATGGATATGATTATGCTCCGTCTGTGAATTGATTTTTATAAGATGATTCATAAAATCAATCTAGGGTATCAAAAAATAGTGAGCTATTTAAACCATGGCGAAGATAGGAGCGTCAAGGCAAAAAAGAATATAGTGGGGTCTTTTTTAATTAAAGGCTTTAGTATTTTGATCAGCCTTGTTATGGTGCCGCTTACCATCGATTATGTCAACCCTTCCCGCTATGGGATTTGGCTTACCCTTAGTTCAATAGTCGGATGGTTTGCTTTTTTTGATATTGGTTTGACACAAGGGCTCAGGAATAAATTCGCAGAAGCTTTGGCAGCAGGTAATTTCCAAAAAGCCAAAATTTATGTCAGCACAACGTATGCGGTATTGACAATGATTTTTTTGACTGTTTGGTTGGTATTTTTAGTTTCCAATAGTTTTTTGGATTGGACAACTATCCTCAAAGTAGACTCCTCCATGTATGGAGAGCTTTCTTTGTTGGTAGTGATCGTATTCACCTATTTTTGCCTGCAGTTTATCCTCAAGACAATTACCTCCATTTTAACAGCAGATCAACAACCTGCCAAAGCAAGTTTCATTGAATTGATCGGTCAGCTTATTTCTTTGGTATCCATTATCCTCTTGGTAGTCTTTACTGAAGGGTCCCTAATCAATTTGGGTTTAGCCCTTTGTATCAGCCCTATTCTAGTATTGGTAATAGCTAACTATGTCTTATTCAGCGGAAAATATAAAGCTTATAAACCCACCCTGTCCCAAGTTGACTTTACACATGCCAAAACCCTCTTTCAATTAGGCGGAAAGTTTTTTATCATTCAGATTGCAGCAATTGTTCAATATGAGTCAGCAAATATAATTATCGCCCGAAATTTTTCAACCACGGATGTGACAGCATTCAATATTGTATATCGCTACTTTGGTATTCTCAATATGGCATTTGCTATATTTCTAACTCCATTCTGGTCCGCTTCCACCGAGGCCTTTTTAAAAAAGGATATTGCTTGGTTAAAAAATAGTATTAAAAAATACAATCAGCTTAATCTCTTGCTAGCATTAGTGAGTTTGGTAATGGTATATTTTGCACAGGATATTTACGATTTATGGTTGGGTAGAAACACAATTGCCATTGACTTCAAGCTCTCCCTTTGGGGTTGCATTTTTTTCAATCTATTTATATTTGGGAGTAAATATGTTTCATTCTTAAATGGGATAAGTGCTTTGAGGATACAGTTTTGGGCAAGCACAATCAGCCCATTTTTATATGTTGGCTTAGCCATCTATTTTATAAATATTTTAAATTGGGGAGTCTATTCTCTTTTCATTGCGGCATTGATAGCGAATATTAATGGGACAATTTTAGCACCACTTCAATATTATATGATTATTGTCAAAGGAAGAAAAGGAATTTGGATAAAATAGACATATTATGAAAGTATTACATCTACAATATTTTTCTACTCCATCAGGTAATTATACGATAACCTTACATGATTTGATGAACAAACATGGGATTGATTCCTCAACACTTTCCTTAACTTCAAACTTTAAACCCAGTGATAATAAAATTAAATGGTTAGGTAAAATACCAAACTTTAAAGCAGAAATTGATTACAAGATTCAGGAATTTTTAAATTACAAAAATAATAGAGATTTAGGAGGATTTACCTATCCGATTTTTGGTACGAATATATCCAAGCATCATTTGGTGAAAAATGCCGATATCATCTATGTGCATTGGATACTGTTTGGATTTCTAAATATCAATAATTTACGTCAACTGGCGAAATTGGGAAAACCCATGGTCTTTGTGTTGCATGATATGTGGTTTTTCACAGGCGGTTGCCATCATAGTTTTGACTGTAATAAATTTATGGTGGAATGCAAGGATTGTCAGATTTTACAGCAATCAATATTTGATCGGGCAAATTTACTTTTTGATAAAAAAAAGAATTTTTTTAATAGTTTTGACAATTTGTATTTTATTGCACCAAGTGTTTGGATGCAAAACAAGGCCGAATCTTCCGCTCTGTTGAAGAGTAAAAAGATTTTTCAAGTATATAATTCTGTTTCTACCAATTTTATAAAGCTAAAAGAAAATTCATTCAGAGAGGAAAACAATATAGGTAAAGAAAAAAAAATCATTGGGTTTGGAGCAAATTACATCAATAACCCTTATAAGGGTTTTCAATATTTACTTGCCGCTTTGAAAATATTGGCGGAAGATAATAAAGAAGAAAACTGGGAGGTTTTGATTTTCGGAAGTGATCTATCGGATAAAATAATCCAGGAGATACCATTTAAAGTGCACTATACAGGATACCTATCTTCTGAGATAGAAATCTGCAAAGCCTACAATGCAATGGATGTCTTTGTCGTATCTTCTATTGCAGATAATTTACCAACAACAGTTTTGGAAAGTCTTCAATGTGGTACCCCTATAGCAGGTTTCAGTACAGGAGGTATTCCTGAAATGGTCAAACATCAAAAAAATGGATATTTGGCGAAAAAGTGTGACATTGAAGATTTAAGTAGAGGCATTAAATATTGTTTGGAAAATAGTATCCACGGTTATTTAAATCAGGAATTTTCTCAAACAGAAATAGTTGACAAACATTTAGAGGTTTTCCATTACGTTTTTCAAAACCAAGAGAAAGAATGATTTCATCAACAGTAATGAATCCAACTATTTCCAATAATTTGTTTTTGTCGGAGTTGAGACAAATTAATCTATTTTTTATAGGATTTATACTTTACTCCATAGGATATGCGCTACCTTTTTCACACTTGGTTAATTATCAATTATGCAATGCTATTCAAGTAGTTGGGATCATTTTATTTCTCCCAGCAACCGTCCTTTTGATAAATTTTAAAGTTGAAAATATCTATTTAAGAATTTTGATATATATTTATCTTTTTTATTTGGGCACCATCGTATTTAGAGGTTTCACTACTGATTATACTTTAATTAAATACTTTTTATTTGATAGCTGGTTTGGAGGATTTATCTATATGGTTCCACTGGTTTCTTTGTTCCCAAAAAATCTTTTAACTATAAAAAAAATATTCGATACCATCAAAATATTTTCGATAATCTTTTTAATTTTGTTGCTTGTGTTTTCACCTCTATTATTTACCAGAGGAACACAGTCTTCTATGGCATTTATAGAGGTTATTTCCAAAACGATAGGCCTACCTGCAGGATTTATTTTGATGACCTATCCATACCACAAAATGAAATCAAGAATTATTGCCGGTACCACATTAACGGCAATCTTATTTTTAGCAATATATCATGCCCGAAGGGGTCTTTTATTATATGCATTGATGATATTCCTATTTGCAGGATTTGTATATTTAAGTAATGGAAGGAATAGGTTGTTTGTGGCTGTGTTATTTGTAATGATCTTTTCTTCAGCATATATTTTTGGAACTGAGGTTTTGAATAAATCAAATCTCTTTTCTTATCTTAGGGAACGGGGCACAGAAGATACTAGAAGTTATGTAGAGATCAGATTTTATGAAGATATGGAAGAGAGGGACTGGATATTCGGAAGGGGTATGAATGGTCAGTTTTACTGCCCAGGAATTATTTGGGAGGGTGAGGATTCAATTTATAGAGATGTTATTGAAACGGATTTTTTAATGATTATTCTAAAGGGAGGAATCATTAGCCTAACTTTGCTTTTACTTATCCTTATACCGGGAGTCTTTATGGGTTTATTCTATTCAAAAAACCTATTAACAAAATCGGCTAGCATTTGGATATTAATAGGTATAATAAATATGTATCCATCGACTGTTAATACGTTTACTTTGAATTACATTATGATGTGGGTATTTATCGGATTTATTTTCAATAAAAATATTAGAATGCTTTCGGAACGTCAGATAATTAATTACTTTAAAAATGTATCCTAAAATATTGATATTAGAACAGCCTTTTGACAAGCAAACGGGTGGTGGTATTACATTAAGTAATCTTTTTTCAGGTTGGGAAACGGATAGACTAGCAGTTGTGTGTTCAGGTTATTTAATTAATGATCACACTAATTTCGATATTTGTAGTAAATACTATCAGATAGGTGAATTAGAACATCAATGGAGGTTCCCGTTTAATTTAATAAAAAGAAAGTATCCTTCAGGAGAAATTGATAAAAAAAAGATATATTCCTCTAAAGTCAATAAAATAGCCGATAGTAATACCTTACGGATGAGGTTAATTAATCATGTATTTTACCCTGTATTAAATTACTTTGGATTAAATTACTTTTTTAACAAAATTGAGTTATCTGTTGAATTATGCAGGTGGTTAGATATATACAATCCGGATATCGTTTATGCCCAACCTTCCTCAAGGCAATCAGTATTATTTTGTTATAAAGTGCAAAGGTATTTAAATAAACCATTCGTGTTTCATATGATGGATGATTGGCCTACTGTAATAAAGCATCAAGGTTTATTTGGAAATATTCGGTTTAAAAAAGTGGAAAGGGATTTAAAGATGTTATTTGAAAATACAAATATATTTTTAGGAGTCAGTGAATTTATGGCCGAGGAATATTACAAAAGGTACAACCAGAAATTCATCACTTTTCACAATCCAATAGATATTGCGTTTTGGGAAAAATACAGAAAAAGGAATTACAAAATTGGTAAACAGGCTACCATTCTTTATGCCGGACGGGTTGGGGTTGGTATTGACAGTTCGCTTGAAACTATTGCCAAAGCTACCTTCTTAGTAAATGAAAAGTATAAAATTAATTTAAGCTTTCACTTACAAACACAGGAGAAGCCAAATTGGATTGACAAATACCGTTACGTCAGGCATAATGAATTTGTTGAATATGACTTGTTGCCGAAAGTCTTCGCTGAAGCTGATTTGTTAATTTTACCTTATGACTTTTCTTTAAAATCCCTACATTTCATTCGGTTTTCAATGCCGACCAAGGCTCCGGAATATTTAGCCTGCCGTACCCCTGTCATAATTTTCGCCCCTGGAGAAACGGCTCTGGTGAAGTATGCTGAAAAAAACAACTGTGCTTTTGTAATAACAAAAAATAGTGTGGAGTTGCTCGCAGAAAATATTGTTGAATTGTTGGCAGACGAATGCCTAAGAGAAAAATTAGGAACCAAAGGAAGTGAATTCGTTGATAAATTTCATAATGCAGAAAATATCAGAAGGAATTTCAGAATATTACTCACTTCATTAAATAAATAGTTAAAGTTTTTATATAATTTAACTATAAATATTAAAGAACAAGAACAATGGAATTAAAAATTGCTATTTTAATTGCCTCTTATAACAGAAAAATAAAAACAATAACATGTATCAATCAAATTTTAAACCAGGATTTTTGTAATGATTTTCGAATTGAAATATTTTTAACTGATGATGCTTCAAATGATGGGACATTTGATTCCGTTAAAACACTTTTCCCACAAGTTCATCTATTTATGGGGACAGGTTCTTTGTTTTGGGCAGGGGGTATGCGTAATTCGTGGAGAAAAGCCATTGAACACGAATTAGAATTTGATTATTATCTGCTTATTAATGATGATACATTTCTATACAAAGACAGTATCCTTAAATTAATAAATCAAAGCAAATCTTTTTTTAACTTAAACAACAAACATGCAGTAGTAATTGGCACTACCATTAATCCAGATACAGGTAAAATTACTTATGGAGGTAGAAAACTGTATTCTAAATTCAGGCCAAGTGGATATTTGATTAATGATAGTGAGCTTTGTTTGGAGTGCGATTTGGGGGAGGCTAATATCATGCTGGTGCATACATCCATTGTCGCCCAAATTGGTATTCTAAGTGATAGTTATACTCATGGCATTGCCGATTATGACTATTCGTTGACAGCAAAAAAAAATGGATTTAAAGTAATTGTAGCCCCTGGGATTTTTGGAACTTGCCTAGATGATCATGGAAAAAACTGGAAATCTGCAGATACAAGCTTAAAAGAAAGAATTAGTTTTTTATACAGTCCAAAAGGACTCGCATATAAAGAATACCTTTTATATATTAAAAAGCATTTTCCTTTCCATATTCCAGAAGCAATTTTTAAGCTTTGGCTTAAAACACTATTTCCATTTGTTTATGATAAATTAAAACAAGATTAAAAGAATAAATCATGTGTGGAATAAATGGATACGTCGTTTTGGAAAAAGCGTTTTCTGAAGAAAATAAAAATAGACTACAGGTGGGCCTAGAAAAAATGAATGATATGCTCATTCACCGTGGACCCGATTCTGAGGGAGTATTTTTCAAAGACCATGTTGGATTGGGTTTTAGACGATTGAGTATCATTGACCTCTCCAAGCAGGCTGATCAACCTATGATAAATAATTCATTGGGTTTGGCAATTGTGTTTAATGGAGAAATATATAATTACATTGAAATCAAAGAAACACTAAAGATCAAAGGATATGTTTTTCTTACTGACTCGGACACTGAAGTGATTCTCAATGCATACAGGGAGTATGGTGAGGAATGTGTTCACCATTTTAACGGCATGTGGGCATTTGCAATTTTCGATTTTGCAACAAAAGAGGTCTTTTGTTCCAGAGATCGTTTTGGCGTCAAGCCTTTTTATTATTGCATCCAACAAGGAGTCCTGTTTTTTTCAAGTGAATTAAAAGCACTTCATAAGGTATGCGAATTGAGAAAGGCAAACTTGGCCAAAGTGTATGAGTACCTGGCATATGGATACCGGGTAAATGATGGGGAAACGTTTTTGGAAGGATGTTCAGAGCTTTTGCCAGGATCTAATCTTAAGGTAATAAATGGAAAAGTGGTGTTGAATAAATATTGGGAATTAAAAGAAAATCAATATAAACATAACCCCAATTTGACTTTTAAAGAAGAATACCGACAGCTTTTTGAAGATGCTATAAGAATTCGCTATAGAAGTGATGTTCCCGTTGCAATTTTGCTAAGCGGAGGCTTGGACTCCACGGCAATTACCAAAGTGACAGACCTTTTGATTGAAAGTGGTGGACTAAATCAGACGGCTATCCATGCCTATACCGCGTCTTTTCCGGATTTCGAAGATGATGAAACTGAAACAGTAAGGGCATTTATCAAAACATGTAAGAACATAACCCTTCACGAAATGCGGATCGATAAAAGTGAATTGGTCTCAAATTTTGACAAGATATTATCAGACTTGGACCATCCAATGGGTTCATTTGCCTCCATTGCGCATAACAATATAATGAAGATGTGTAAAAAAGAGAATATCAAGGTAGTATTGAATGGACAGGGGAGTGATGAAGCTTATGCTGGTTATATCCAATATATTGCAGGGATCTTTTTAGTTGAAACCTTGCTTTCAAAACCAAAGTCATTTCTTAGAGAATTTAACGCCCTCCATTCACTCAATGGATACTCAAGAACCTTTCTGTTTTCCCAAATGTTTAAGGCGGTAATTAACCAATCAACAGCCTCCTTTCTAAGAGCGAAATACCAGGAAAAATCAATAGGGGTCCTCAATAAAAAATTTGTGGAACAAAACCGAAGTCACTTTAAAAAACAATATAGATTTTCCACAAAAAAAGGTTCATTATCCAGGTACCTTCTTCACCAAATAAACAGCACTGGAATCAACCAGATATTGCATTACGAAGATGTTTCTTCAATGAATCAATCGATAGAAATCCGGTCTCCCTTTATGGACTACCGATTAATGGAATTTGCATTTTCTATCCCAAACGAGTATAAGTTCTCAGAAGGAATAACAAAGAAAATCCAACGAGATACGATAGGAAAAGACTTGACCAAATCTATTGCAGAAAGCAGGAAGAAAATTGGTTTTAAAACCCCGTTTTTAGAATATTTAAAAGATGATACTGAATTCAAGAAGTTAATATTTTCTATATTGGATTCCGAATCTTTTAATTCAAGGAAAATATGGAATGCCACTGATATTAAGAAAATGTTCAAAAATGTGGATGCCAATAAAGAATTCCCATATTGGAGAATTATCAATTTGGAGATTTGGGCAAAAGCATATAATATAGAAAATTTATAATTTCTAAATGATGAAAAAGGTTACCATTATCTATAGAACTATTCCCCAATATAGAATAGAATTCTATAATCAACTAAAGATATTCCTCAACGAGAGGAATATCCGGCTTCAATTAATTTATGGCAATAATGGATTTTGTGGAAGGAACGATTCTGTTGATATCGAATGGGCAACATATATTGAAAACAAATCGGTTTCCATTGGACCCCTAACCCTGATTTGGCAACCTAATCTGCATTTAATCAAAGATTCAGATCTGGTGATCGTAGAACAAGCAAATATGCTGTTGATCAATTATTTATTAATACTTAAGAGAAGATTATTCAATAAAAAATTTGCATTTTGGGGTCATGGCCAGGATTTTCAAGCTCCTAAGGACAGTTTGCTTAACAAGTTCAAGATGACATATATCAATCAATCGTCATGGTGGTTTCCCTATACAGAAGGAGTAAAGAAATTTCTGATTGAAAAAGGAGTAGATGATGATAAAATAACTGTAGTCCAAAATGCGATTGATACAAAGACATTAAGAGCCCAATATCTTTCATTTTCCGATGAGGAAATAAATGAATGTAAAGCTGAATTAGGGATCAAAAAAGGCGAGAAGGTGCTTATTTATTGTGGAGCACTATCAAAGGATAAGAATTTACCTTTCATTTTTGAATCTGCAAAAAGGTTAGGGACGTTAACATCTACAAAGTTTAAGTTGTTGATTTTAGGAAATGGGCCAAAAAGAAAAATGGTGGAAGATTTTGCACAACAATCAGATTATGTAATATATGTCGGTCCTAAATTTGGTCTTGAAAAGTCTAAATACTTCAGGATTTCGGACATTCTTATTATGCCCGGAGCTATGGGGCTAGCTGTATTAGATGCCTTTACTTTCGAAACCCCTATTGTGACTATTGAATATCCATATCACGGACCTGAAATAGAATATATAAGAAACTATGAGAATGGCATTATAGCAAAGGATGACGTGGATGATTTTAATTCAAAAGTTGTTGAACTTATGGAAAATGAAAACCTATATAATTTATTAAAAGCAAACGGGCTTGATTCAATAAATACACTGAATATAGAAAACATGGTGTCAAATTTTGGAAATGGTATAATTGATTGCCTTAACAAACCAACCCGACAAAATGAAAACTCTAATTTATTGGTTAGTGGATGGTCATCAATTAGGTCTGCCATTAAACGAATATATTCCAGTTTCTCAAATTAGGTCCTTAACAAAATGTTTTTTCATGGAAATAATATATTTTAAACTTATTATTTAGGCATACTTTATATAATAAAAGATTTAGATTGTTTTGCGTTTGAAATTTCTAAATTAAAAACCATCTGTAGGGATAAATAAAATTTTGATTAACAACTAAAATAAAAGAAATAATGATAGTATTAGGAATCCATGAAGGCCATGACTCTTGTGCCGCAATTATTAAAGATGGTGTAATTCTTGCTGATGTGCAGGAAGAGCGTTTTTCACGCGTAAAACATTCATCAAATGCGCCACTTGATGCAATTCAATATTGTTTGGAAATAGCTGGACTTAAAGATATAAATGAGGTAGATAAAATTAGTCTCTCTTGGTCATTTACTCCAATAGGACTTAAGGCTTTATTTGGCAGAAAGGATAGAGATCCACTAATGAAGAGTGTTGCCGAGTGGGTTGCTAGTTCAGTCTTTGATATGACTGCAACTAGTAGTCGATTAAAGATGCCAATCTATAAACCCGACTATTCTAATTATCCCCATGAAAAAATCGTAAATAATGATCATCACCTCGCTCATGCGGCCAGTGCGTACTTCACTCAAAAGAGTAGCGAAAAACAATTAGTTTTTACAATTGATGGTGCTGGAGACCACACCTGTACTGCAATATGGCTTGCTGAAGGAAGTAGTATCAAACTTCTTAAGAAATATTTCAGGGAAGCTTCGATAGGTTGGGCTTACAGTGTGGTAACAGAAGGTTTAAATTGGATCCATGGAGACGGTGAGGGTAAAACAATGGGTCTCGCGCCTTATGGAGATTATACTAAATGCAAAGGCGTATTGGATAAGTATTTCCCTGACTTTAAAGGAAATAAGCTTGTCAAACATTCGGAATTGGGAAATGACTATTTTTGGGAGGAAAACGGCTCAGAACAATATCACTTTGAAGAGGCAAAAGAGGTTGCTGAATTGATAAAGAAGTATGGTCGTGAAAATATTGCGGCAGAGGCCCAACGAAAGTTAGAAGATAATGTGATTAATCTTGTAGAGGGCTGGGTAAAAGAAACAGGTATCAAAGATGTTTCTTTTGCGGGAGGAGTCATGTTAAATGTAAAACTTAATCAGAGAATTTGGGAAAAGCGAAAAGAAATAGGAATTGAAAACCAACATATATTTCCAAATCCCGGAGATTCAGGTATTGCTCTTGGAGCTGCTTTATTGGAATATTACAAAAACAATAATTTCGAAGGTGCCGTGCTAGATAATATCTATCTGGGACCTGAATACAGCAATGAATATATAAAAGAGGTATTGGATATTAGAAAAATTAAATACACATACCTAGAAGACCCTACTATAGTGGCCGCCAAGCTTTTGGCAGAAAATAAGATTCTTGCTTGGTTTCAAGGGAGGATGGAAAGTGGACCAAGAGCTCTTGGAAATCGTTCAATTTTAATGAGTCCACTAGACCCTGAAAACAAAAAAACGATCAATGCTTGGGTAAAGTTTCGAGAAGGATTTCGACCATTTTGTCCATCTTTAACCGTTGAGAGTAAGGATGAGTACTTGAAAGATAATCGGGATGAACCATTCATGATTACTTCTTTTGATGTAACAGAGGATAAAAAGCTTAAAATACCAGCAGTAGTTCATGTGGATGGCACTCTACGCCCTCAGTTAGTCACAGAAAAAACAAATCCAAGATATTGGAAATTGATTGATGAATTCAGGAAATTAACCGGAGAGTCCATTTTGTTAAACACCTCTTTTAATGTAATGGGAGAGCCGATTGTTTGCAATCCAAAGGAGGCAATTAGGTGTTTCTTTGACTCTGGAATTGATGCGTTATTCCTTGGTAATTATTATGTTGATAAAAGCAACCTATAGCTGTCCAATATCATTCTTCGTATCCGTCTGGGTATCTCCAGAATTACGGTGAAGACCTACAGTAGCTGTTTTCTTACTTCGGGCTTGAATTAAGAGGGGCTGTTGAACCTGAAGGATTCCTGCCTCGATGAATTGGTTTCGAGAAGGCGATGGGAATACGACAAAGTGCTGGACCCCCAGGGAAAGCTGGATAGTTTCCCTGGGGGTATATTTTCTAGCAAAGCTTTCCGGTTTAAGTGAGGCGTCAGCTGCTATGGGAAGTATGCAGAAAATAGAAAATACGGGATATTTCGAACTGCTTTTAGATACCTTGTAGGCAAGACTTCCCGGGATGAGCTCCGAGCATATTCCCCCTGAGAGGACGGAGGTCGATTTTGCAGGCAGCTAAAAAAACCATCCTGCCAAACGTGTTTTAAATCTTTAAAGCTTAAACACATGTCTGCTATAAAAGTTGCGGTTATCCCAAAACCTGAATATATACCTGTCCGGAGGAAGAAAAGTTAAATCGACCATTTCTCTAAACGTTCTTTCCCCATCGTCCTTCCATGATTATGGCTACGGTTTTGCCATTCATATCGATAAGCTCCAATCGAATATTTCCATTTTCGGCATCAAACTCCACCATTACAAAATCATTTCCGCCAACATCTGGTTTAGATCTGCGGGCTCGTCAAATTCATGTGAAAATTCTATTAAATAAACCGTGACTTTTAAGGTGAGTTAGCTGCTTAAACTGACACCGCCGCCTTAATATGCGGATGCGGATCATAGTTGAGAATTTCAAAATCCTCAAATTTGAAATCGAAAATTTCAACTATCTCCGGATTTAACTTTAGCTGCGGTAAAGGCCTAAACGGGCGGCTCAATTGTAAGCGAGCTTGGTCCAGGTGATTGTTGTAGAGATGCGCATCACCAAATGTATGTATAAACTCTCCTACCTGCAACTGACAAACTTGGGCAACCATATGCAAAAACAAAGCATATGAAGCGATGTTGAAAGGCACTCCTAGAAATACATCCGCACTGCGCTGATACAATTGACAGGAAAGCTTACCGTCCGCTACATAAAATTGAAATAGCAAATGACAAGGGGGCAGTGCCATTTGGTCTACATCGGCCACATTCCAGGCGCTAACTATCAAGCGCCTGGAATTAGGGTTTGTCTTAATCTGATGGATGAGATTTTTGATCTGATCGATCTCACCTCCTTGTCCGTCCGGCCAATGCCGCCATTGGTAGCCATATACTGGTCCCAAATCCCCGGATTCATCTGCCCATTCATCCCAGATGGAGACCTTGTTTTCCTTTAGGTAGGCAATATTGGATTCCCCCTTCAGAAACCAAAGTAATTCATGAAGTATGGAGCGGATGTGGCATTTTTTGGTGGTGACCAACGGAAAACCTTCCTGTAGGTCAAAACGCATCTGATATCCAAAAACACTGATGGTACCCGTACCTGTACGGTCGCCTTTTTGGATCCCGTTATCCAGTATATGTTGTAATAGCTGATGGTATTGTCTCATGTGTGAAATAATTAACCGTAATGTTTGTCGTAATATTTTTGATAGTCACCCGAGGTTACCCCTGTCAACCAAGCCTCATTCTCCAAATACCAATCCACAGTCTTCTCAATACCGATCTCAAAAGTCAAACTTGGCTCCCATCCCAATTCTGTTTTTATTTTGGAGGCATCTATGGCATAACGCAGGTCATGGCCTGCCCGGTCTTTGACGAAAGTTATCAACTCGGCAGAAGTTCCTGGAGACCTACCAAGCTTCCTGTCCATAATCTCACAAAGCAAGCGGACAATATCGATATTTTTCCACTCATTAAAACCGCCTATGTTATAAGTCTCATTGTCCTTACCTGTATGAAAAACATCATCAATGGCCCTGGCATGGTCAATCACGAACAACCAGTCCCTGACATTTTCGCCCTTCCCATAAATTGGAAGAGGTTTGTTGTTCTTGATATTATGGATACAGAGCGGTATCAATTTTTCCGGAAATTGATTGGGCCCATAATTATTCGAACAGTTGGAAATGACCGTCCGTAGCTTGTACGTGTTGGCATAGGCACGGACGAAATGGTCAGAACTGGCCTTTGATGCCGAATATGGGGATTGAGGGTCATAAGGAGTAGTCTCCAGGAAAAATCCGCCGTCGTGTAGCGAACCATATACCTCATCGGTTGAAATATGATAAAAGAGATGCTTCTCCTTATCGGGCCAGAAATTTCTTGCCACATTCAGCAAATTTACCGTGCCAATGACATTGGTATTTACAAATGCTAGCGGATCGGTAATGGAACGGTCTACATGTGATTCTGCCGCAAGGTGAATGACGTCGGTAATTTGAAACTGATTAAAAACCTTTCCCAAGGCTGACTCGTTCTGAATGTCCACTTTGGCAAAATGATAATTCTCCGCTTCTTCTATGTCCGCTAAATTTAGCAGGTTTCCTGCATAGGTTAGGCTATCCAGATTTATAATCCGGTATTCAGGATACTTGGTTACAAAAAGTCGGACCACATGGGACCCGATGAATCCGGCTCCGCCGGTAATTAAAATCGATTTCTTCATAGCTAATGTTTTACATCCTAAACTTGGCAATTAATTTACTCAACCATCCCTTCTTGGTTCTTTCTTCGTCCTCATAATAGTTTCCACTGTAACCACTTTTCTTCATATACGAATAATTGTATCCGTATCCATAATTGTACCCCCCAAAATCATAAGTATCTCCCCCGTTTTTGAGACCGTTGAAGATCGCATAAAAATCCCTTACCTGATCACTGGCATAGAGGTCATTGATCATTAAGAGGTGATTGCGGTGGGTAAAGTCATACCGTACGATATACAAGTTGACATCCGAAAACCGTAGCATATCCATGGTTTCTGATACCAACCCCACAGGTGGGCAATCCATCACAATGATATCAAAATCCTTTTCCAAATGAATAAATAATTCTCTTAGCTTATCCTTGAGCAATAGTTCGGAGGGATTGGGAGGAACAGGTCCTGACGGAACGATATATAAATTTTCATATTTTGATTCCAATATAATATCTTCCATAGCATGTTTGTCGACTAAAAAGGTGGAGAGACCCTTTTTGTTGGAAACCCCCAGGTAGGTGGATAATTTTGGCTTTCTCAAGTCCATCCCCATCAGGCAGGTTTTCTTCCCGCTTAGCGCCATGGCTGAAGCCACATTTATACTGATATATGTCTTCCCCTCTCCCGAAATGCTGGATGTTACGAGTATATTCTTACATTTCTTTTCACTGGCGATGTAAAAGAGTGCGGATCTCAGGGAGCGGAACGATTCAGATGCCAATGCTCTGGGGTGTTCGGCTACAAGGAGATTGGTCTCCTTGTCACTATATCCAATGGTTCCCAGCAGGGGAATCTTCAGGATGTTTTTGAGCTGCACCTGATCCATGATCCTATTATTCAGGTAATGGAATATAAGCAGAAACCCGAAGGGAATAAAAAAACCAAGCCCCACAGCATAGGAGTAATTCTGCATTTTTTTTGGAAAAATCAGTACTCCCAGTTTGGCATAATCTACTATGGAGTTGTCCGATATATTGGAGGCTTTGGCAATACCCGCTTCTGCCCGCTTTTCCAATAGATAGGTATATAAGTTTTCCCGTAATTTATATTCTCTGAATATATTGGTATAATTGGATTCCGCTTGGGGCAAATTAGAAAACTGCAAGTC
Organism: Lunatimonas sp.; assembly: GCA_035460985.1. GTDB lineage: Bacteria > Bacteroidota > Bacteroidia > Cytophagales > Cyclobacteriaceae > Lunatibacter. The sequence continues at coordinate 16,769 of DATHWC010000294.1, read as the reverse complement.
AAATGAACGGAGTTTTTCCACATTTTCCCGCTTTTTCGTCTGCGTGTTTTTAATCAGGTTTTCTATATTCTCAAACACATTATCCCTTAGCCTTTCCACCTGCTGATCCAAAACCTTAACATCAGGGTGGTTTTCGTTGACGATACTCAACAGCTTGCGTCTGTCCAGCGATAAGGTCACCAAATTTTGTATAAGCCCATTAAGTAACCCGTCATCAATCCCTACCACCGAAGGAGCTACCACCTCCTCGTAGCTTTCACCTTTCCGCTCCAGGTACTCCCGCAGAGAATTATAGTAAGAAAGCTCAAACTCTATCGACTGAATATTTTCCTCCAGTGCCCGTATATTATTCAGCACACCGCCAAATTCGGCATTCACATCCAGTAATTTATTGCTGACCTTGAAGTTCTGCATCCTTCTTTCCACCGAATTCAGCGAGTCCTCGACAATGTACAGTTGCTCGTCTATAAAACGCAGGGCATTTTCGGAAATCTGGTTTTTTTCCTTAAGGTCATATTCCAAAAAAGAATCCATGAGAGCATTGACGAAATCACTCCCCTTATCCACTACCTTGGTAACAGTGCTTACTTCCAGAACTGTTCCATAATTGATCAAAGGACGCACCTGTACGTTCCCAGCATACTGTTCCACCAAGGTATTTGGATGGTGCAAGATGAACCCAACCTCGTCTCCAATCCGGGAAGAGTTAATTAAATGTACTGTAAATTTCGCCTTTTCGCCTGTCACTTCTTCTCCAAAACGGTGCACTCCGTTAAAAAAATCCACGTCGGAATAGTCAGGTTGAACGCCAAAATTCCACCATTCCAAGAAATGCTTCTCCTGCCTTCCAATAATAAATTCTTCCTCGGATAGAATTTCAAGACTCATTCTCCTTCCCTCAAGCTGAGGGTAATCCCAATCCACCTCAATGTGGATCGGTGAGTTTTTATACATCTCGATTTCCTTAATGTTGGTTGCGGCCAAATAGGTAACGTCGAAATGCACCTTCTTCAGCGCTTCTGCAGCGAGATTTTTGGATGTAAACAACAGAATGTCATTAGTCAGGTTTTCACTCCCTGTAAAAATATTTGACCGATCCAGCACCCTGACTTCCGGGGAAGCATTCCTCTTGATCATCACACTCCCCTTCACCTCAAACCGCTCTACGGTGTATCGGTGAAACAGAAACACCGCAATCAGCCCGACACTGATAAAAAGAGCATATAATGGCCAGTATCTCGAGTACTTTATGATATAGTACTTGATATCAATGGGTTTTTCCTGCTCCTCAAATTTTGATAAATCCAGATTCTCCATAATTAAAAAATTCCTGAGGTGACACCGTAAATAAATAAAATTGCGGTAAGTATGGAGATACCGAGTTGCAAAGATGCCGATAAACTATCTCCGGATCCGATTTGCCTAATTTGCATGGGCTGAAGGTAAAGAATATCGTTGTTCTGGATGAAATAAAATGGTGAAGCCAACAGTTGGCGGTCGTTCAGGTTAATTTGATGGATTCTAACACCTCCATCATATTGTCTTATAATGAAGAGCTCATTCTTTTTGGCTAGAATATTTGATTCCCCGGACATGGCCAGTGCGTCAAATACCGTAGCCCGATTTTTCAAAATCACTTTTGTCCCTGTACTTGTAAATTCCCCTAAAGCTGTAAATCGAATTCCGCCTATGCGCACCCGCACATCTACTTCTTCTTTAAAATAGGCATTAATGGCCAGTTGAATGGTGTCTCTTGCTTCCTTTTCCGTCAAACCGGAAAGCTGAACCAAGCCTAGCTTAGGTATTCGGACGTTTCCGTCTTTGTCCAAGGAATATCCGGAAAAATAAAATACATCCATAGCACCTCCCATCCCCATGCCACCTCCTCCCATTCGGGCGTTGTTTGCCCCTTTATATTCGAAAGCCTTCAGGAGATCCTCGTTGCTTGATGCAAAGTCAATATCAACGATATCAAAGGGCTGCAACACATATTCATAATCAACCTCAGCATATGGAATAAACTCTTCCAGCTCTATGGGTACCTCTCCCGGAAGATTTTGCAGGTAGTTTATCCGCCTGTTGCTTACGCAGGAAGAAAGGTAAATTACCACAAAAATCACTAGCACATTTCTCATGTATATTCTTTCCAAACCTATCTGTGACAGACCAAAATTAACCAAATCTAACAGTAAAGAAAATTAACGTTATTTTATAATTTATTTTTCCCTTCATCCCAAAGTCTGTAATATTCTCTGAGTATCAACTGATGCAGGGTTTTTCTGTCAAATTTTTCCCTGACCTCCTTATTTAGCTTCTCCGCGTAATCCTGCATCAGCTCCCGCTTTATGTACGCAAATTCCATGGCCTCCCGGAGAGCGGCCACATTTTTAACCGGGTACACCAGACCCGTTTTTTTATGGCTGATGATTTCTGTGTTGCCGGGAATGTCTGAGCAAATAATCGGACAAGAAATCGCCCCTGCTTCAAGCAGCACGTTTGGAAATCCCTCCCTGTGAGATGGGTGGATTAGTACATCTGAAATTGCCATGTAGTAGGCTACGTGATCTGTCCACTCCACATGAACGATTCGGGGGTGGTCTTTTATTCGGTTGATAGTCTGATTCGAAACGGGATTCAGGTCTTGTTCAAAGGAGCCTAAAAGTACCAGCTTAGCCTTGTTGTTTATTTTAGAACTCAAGTAAGCTTCAATCAAATCCTCTACTCCCTTGTCTTTGACCAACCTCCCCACTACCAGCATTACAAATTCCTCATCTCCAGGTGCCACCCGCATGGTAGCGGCCACCAAGTGGTTTTCTTGTAGTTGATACCTGTCAAATTGATCCAAATCGACTCCGTTGGATGATCCATGACCGATAACAGTCAATTTGTCGGAACCAACCAAATTTTCTTCTACGATCAAATTCTTCAGCGAAGACGCGTTTGGCCAGACCTCTTTTGCCATCTTGAAGGTTAATCTCTCCAAAAACACCAACAGACGTTGCTTATTGCCCTCAGCTGCCTGGTAGGGCAATCCCGCAAGAGTATGAATCCGAATATCTATACCTGCCAAGCGGGCCGCCAACATAGACAACAAACCAGCCTTTGGGGTGTGGGAATGAACAATATCCGGGTTTTCCCTCCGAAACAGTTTATAAAGATGCCACAGACATTTCAAATCCTGAAGCGGTGTGAATTTCCGGGTAAATGGGATTACCTCGTGGAGACATCCCTCATATTTGACAACCTGATCCCTCTCCTTACCTGGCGCACTCACCATCAAGACTTCCCAGCCTGCAGATTTCATGAATTTCATCTGCCCGCGAAGGAGGAGTTTTAAAGAAAGTGGAACAGTTGTAATCCGGATTAGTTTTGGCATGTAGCTGTTAAACGTTAAAAAGTCAAAGATATAACTAAATTAGAAAATTATACACAATTCCTATTCAAAGCTATCGCCAGATAGTATCCGAACCGTGCCTCCATGTCCGAGAACTTCTACTCTTTCTACCTCTGATCCCAAATAGACCTTTCTGCTTGATTGGGACAGAAAACCGGAACCGACATAAAATTCCACTTTTCTTATCTTTCCATCGGTATAGCGGATTAGCGCAGACAAATCGGAAGGGTTGGGCTCGAAAAATTTTCCGTCGGAATGTTGAACTTCAAAAAGTTTCAACTTCCCCCTGTTTTGTGAGGCTATTACCATGGGCTTGTTGGAAGGGTCCGACAGGGTCACCAAGGCTTTTGCATCTCCAAAAACGGTAAACCCACTTTTTGCGGAACCTATCGCCTCAAAATTACCTGCTCCGTCACCTTTGAGCCAGAGCCCAGTCAGGGCATCAAGTCGTCCAGAAAACACTTCATTCCCATAGTCATTTCCCACCAGCAGTGCATCCAAGTGTCCATCCCCATCGACATCCATGGTGACCATGCCGTAAATGGGAGCCACTTGCGCCAAGCGGGGCAACTTTTTCCAGGCAAAGGTTCCGTCACCCAGGTTTTCCAAGTACACACTGCCCATCTGATTGGCCTCCAGCACCAATGCCCCTTCCAGTTCCTCAAGAGTGAAAATTTCCGCCTTTCCGGCTCTTCCATAACTTTTAAAATTCTGGAATCTTCTTCGGAAAATGGGGCTCTGACCATACAGGTCTTCCCAGAAATGAACCGGGTAGGGTCTATATGCTAGGTTTTCATCTTTCAAATAGGTGAAAATAACTGGATCTACACTCTGATTTTTGTCAAAATCCTTGGCATAAAGTGTCAATGGACGCTCCTGCGTCACCTTATAAAAATTATTCAATCCCCAATTACCTATCAGGTAATCCGTATCACCATCTCCGTCAAAGTCTCCTGCAGTGATACCATTCCACCATCCTGTCATCCCCTCCAGTCCCGTATTGGTCGCTTTAATTAAGGAATCTCCGGTATTTCTAAAAAATGTAATTTCCATAAATTCCCCCACTACCAAAAGGTCCACTCGCCCGTCGCCATCATAATCCGTCCACAGGGCATCTGTCACCATACCAATCCTATGCAATTCGGGAGCTACTTCAAGAGTTACATCTACGAACTTACCCCCCTTGTTTTTTAAAACCCTGTTTTCCCCAGGCAGTGGATATTGACCCTGCTCCGAACGGCCTCCTACAAATAGATCCAACCAACCATTCCCATCCATATCTGCTGCCCTGACAACAGTCCCGCTATTGGGATTGAATGGCAGGGCAGTTGTGTCCAATGAATATTTGCCATTCCCGTCATTCCAGAAAAGTCTGTCCTGATAGACGGATTCTCCCGGCGCATATTCATTACTTCCGCTGACAGCATATATGTCCAGATCACCGTCATTGTCCAAGTCCGCCAACAAAAGGCCCATATCCTCCGGCATACTTTCTGTCCGATCCCCCAGCTCATGGGAATCAAAAGTGCCATCTGGGTTTTGAAATAAAAGGATTTGTGGATATCCGGCAGACCCTCCAATAAGCAAATCTTCCATTCCATCCCCATTCACATCTCCAACAGCAAGTGCAGGACCGTATTGGGAAAGCTTGTGGGGCAGTGTCCGCTGAAGGTTGAAGTCAATCCTGTCCCTTTCCTGATGCAGATAAATCAGTCCTTTTTCCTCCGTGACATCCAACAAAATATTGGGAGCTTCTACCAATCCAAATGAGGGACCTTTCAACGTATCCGGGGAAGCTGCCGAGATGTCCAATTCCAATACTTGATTGACTGGGATATCCTTAAGGACTTGTCTTCTCCCCTCCTGCCAACGCACTTCCAAGGACGCTATCTTGTCCGCGGGCCCTACACCAAAGTGAACGACTTCTTCCACCGTGGACATATATCCCCTTGCTAGATGGTTTTCGTGATATTGATTGGTGTTTTCGTCTACCTGCATCCAGATTTTGGCTCCCAGACCTTGGGGGTTTTCAGGGGTTCCTTTCAGCCGGATTCTTACATAATTATTCCCCTCGTTTTCCAACGGGTTCAGTTGGTTTTCAAAGACAAATGCCTCGCCATTAATGTTGTTGACCACATAATCCAGGTCTCCATCTAAATCCAAATCCACAAAAACTGCCCCATTAGAAAAGGAAGGCTGGTCGATGCCCCAAGACGCACTTACATTTTCAAAGGAAAGATTTCCTGTGTTTCGAAAGGCATAATTGGGGATTTTTACAATGGGTATGGAGTCCAAGAGAACTTCGGGAGACGCAGTAGCACCCATATCCGCTCTGAAATTTGTGAAATCCTTATCCGTAATATCCCGGGGATACCCGTTGGTTACCATCAAATCCCTCCAACCGTCATTGTCCATGTCCACCAATAACGGCGACCAACTCCAGTCCGTCTGAAAAACGCCTGCCATATGCCCTATTTCACTGAAAGGGACCCCCGAACCGTTGTTCAGGTGAAGCATGTTCCGCACATACTGATATTCATAGCCCCATGCCTCATTGTTCACGTAAGTTTGATAGGAGTTTTTACTGATGGTAGTCTTCATCCGGTAATTAGTCTCTGCCAGCATATCCAAGGTGATTAGGTCAAAAAGCCCGTCATTGTTGATGTCCCCCACATCCACACCCATCGAAAAGTAACTTTGATGACGAATGTATTCCGCAATTCTGTTGGTAAACGTACCATCTCGGTTATTGATATACAGGATGTCATTGGACAGATAGTCGTTGCTTACATAAATATCCGGCCATCCGTCCACATTGAAGTCTGCTATGGCTACGCCTAGGCCATACCCCTCAATAAGAATACCGGCCTCATCACTTACATCAGTAAATGTCCCGTCCCCGTTGTTTTTATAAAGGCGGTCATTGTTCCCCGCTGTTCCGTCGGTGATTTTATCCCTGTATACACCCGGAAGGGCGGTTACCAAAAGATTATTCAGCACATATAAGTCTAGAAGTCCATCGTTGTCAAAATCGAGGAAGACGGCTGACATGCTGTACCCTTTTTCCGCTATACCATATTTGCCGGCTTGTTCCTCAAAAACCGGAACTCCGTCTTTGTTCACTCCTTGGTTTACAAATAACATATTTGCCCGGCTTAGGGAATCCTTCTTCATAGCTGCACATACGTAAAGGTCCATCAGCCCGTCACTATTTATATCAACGACAGTTACGCCAGTGCTCCATTTCCCGATGGCTGTGATTCCAGCTTCTTCGGATACATCCTTAAAAGTCAGGTTTCCCCTATTCAGATAAAGTTTGTTGGGCACTTCATTGCCGGAAAAAAAAAGATCCGGCAAACCGTCATTGTTGAAATCCCCAACAGCAACTCCTCCGCCGTTAAAGATAAATTCTTCCGTTAGTATATTAACTGAATCCGATTCCGTGATTTCGTTGCTAAAGGTGATGTTGGTTTCGCTGGAGGGCAAAAGCCTGAAAAGCTTTTCTTCGGGCGTTGAACAGGAAAAAAGAACAAATACGGCAGCTATAGGTATAAAACTGGAAAAAACATAAAGGTTTCCGGGGCGGCGCATAGCAACAGATTAGTATCTCTTAAACAGGTCAAATAGGCTGATATACAAATATAAGAGTTTTGTGGGTTTTTTTGCAACCTGTCAACGCTTGATCCGATTCACGAAAAAAGGGGCAGGAAATAATTCCTGCCCCTTTGGTTAAATTAAAGCTGTTGGATTTTTAATCAAACGCAGGATCCTGCACCAAAGTAGGAGATCCGTCTCTAAAGGATCTTTCGATAGCCTCCAAGGGCACCGGGAAGTATTCATGAACGCCTTTTACAAATTGCGCATTGGCCAAGTATGTTCTCTTGGTACGCTCCACTTGAAGGTAAGGAGTCATGACTTCCGCTGCCACGCCCCAACGCTGCAAATCAAAGAAACGATGGCCTTCCATAGCAAACTCAAGTCGATTCTCCATTCTGACAGCCTTGCGGGCAACATCCGCATCGGTCCATGGCGCATCATAAGTATTGATAACGTAGTTAGCTGCCGGCTCTCCATCGATAACAGTAAAACTGTTTCGTTCAGCACCTTGTGTGGCCCTTGGAACAAAACCAGCAGGATTTGCCGCACGGGTTCTGATCATATTTACCAGTGTTCTAGCTCTCTCCAGATTTCCCAACTCTACCTCACATTCAGCGAGCCAAAGAATAACCATCCCAAGCCTCATGATTCGGTAGTTATTGGCAGAAAGTCGGGGGTTTGCGCCGATGCCGAAAAATGCCGGTTCGGCAATATGCTTTTTCGGTGAATAAGGTCCTGCGTAAGCCTGATCCCGGATAAAATCCCGGTTATGGATTTTGTACCCTTTGAACAAGATCCCTCTCCTTCCCACGGTATGATCCAACCGGGGATCCAAAGGACCTTGATAAGGAGTATAGGGGGCATTTAATGCAATGCCCTGATCGTTGGTGACGTCACTGGCATTGAACGTATCCAATAATGGAAGTCCATCCGCGCTAGTTTTATATGCGTTAACCAAATTTTGGGAAGGCTGATAAAACCCGCAGCATCCCCAAGGATCCGTATAGGGGTAGTTAAGGGTGGTACCCTCATTGGCAGCCGCAGTTGTGGCACTGGAAATGGAGAATTGAATCTCGAAAATGGACTCTTCGTTGTTTCTTCTGCCTACTAGGAAGTTCTCTTCAAAGGTGGGAGTTAAGTCAAACCCTCCATTGTCTAAGATATCTTCCAGAACTACCTTTGCTTCCTGTAGCTTGGCAGTATTGGCTGCGCCCGTATTTTGATCCCAGCCCTGAAACATTTTTGCTTTTGCCAAAAAGGCCTTTGCTGCCCAGTTTGTCGGTCTTCCGACTTGTGCCTGAATATCAGGAAGTACATTCGCAGCGGCTTCAAAATCGGCCTCGATGTCAGCCCATATTTCCCTGTCATTAGGTACCTTACTGCTTTCCAAATCACCCAATACGAACGTTGCATCATCTATATAGGGTGCTCTTCGCCACATTTTACGCGCTTCAAAATGAAAGAAACCCCTTAAAAATCTGGCTTCAGCAACAATCTGAGCTCTTCGTTCGTCAGATACATCATCGGCTTCCTTTAGGGTGTTCAGTGCGTCATTGGCACGGGCCACACCTTTATATACTGCCCTCCATTTATTTCGAAGGTGGAGATTGGTTGCCTGAAAATCAAATGTTTCTAAAAAGGACTGCTCAGGCTGATCTCCGGCATCCGTACCTTTATAGGCATCGTCGGAGACTACGCCGCCGTACACCCAATTGTCAATGGTGCCGTTCCACCCGGATTGGCCATCCAGACCATACCCATCTATCATCGCATAGGCTCCCAATAGAACACCTTCAACACCTTGAGCATTTTCCAAGCCTACGGTACTGAACTGTCCCAAAGGAATAGTTTCCAGGAATTCTTCGCTGCAGGAAAAGGTCGTCGCACCTAACAATAAGCCTGCCGCAGATAATTTTAAATATATACTTTTCATCTTTTTGCTAAATTTAAAGTTAGAATGTCACATTTAATCCCAAAATCAGGTTTCAGGAAACCGGCATATAACCTCCATCAAATCCGATGGTATTGTTGCTGCCTGTCTGAATTTCCGGGTTGGTGCCAGTATAATTTGTCAGGGTAAACAAGTTTTGACCCTGGAAATAGACCGATGCCCTACTCATTCCAATTCGATTCAGCATGGGTTGGGTTAAGCTGTAGGTTAGCTGTAAATTTCTCAATCTGAAATAAGATCCATCCTCGATGAAATAAGTTGAAGGTCTACTGCTAATTTGATCATTGGCATCCATAATTGGAAGTGTTCCTCCAGTATTGGTAGGTTGCCAAGCGTCATACAATGCTGCTTTGGACTTATTTCCCTGGAAGGTGTTGAAATCTGTCCAGTAATTGATATAATTGAATATGTCATTACCTACGGAACCATTTCCAAATAGGGTCAGATCCCAGTTTTTATAGCCCACGTTAACATTTACCCCATAAATAAAATCCGGGTGTGGGTTGCCAATAATTGTTCGATCCGCATCGGTGATCACTCCGTCACCGTTTACATCTTCTACTTTAAATTTTCCAATCGCATTGTATGTGCCATAAGGAGGGTGGGCCGCTACTTCCTCCTGAGTCTGGAAAATTCCAAGATTGCGGTATCCGAAAAAGGATGATATCGGAAAGCCCGACTGCGTGATAGTCACAGATGGAACCCGCGTAGAAGCACCGAAGAGCACGTTATCCTCATTTTCAGCGAGATTGTCTACATTGTTTCGGTACATGGAATAATTCGCGGAAACGCTCAAGCGAAGATCTCCTCCCAGAAACGCTTCATCATATCCCAAGTTTAGGTCCAGACCCTTATTGGTCATTTGACCGATATTGGAGAATGGCGCAATGGCATCTCCATGTCCGTAATTGATTGGAATCTGGAATAACATATCAGTAGTCTTCCTGTTCCACAAGTCAAATTCGAAGAAGAATTTTCCGTCCAAAAACTCCGCATCCAAACCTATGTTGTTGGAAGTGGTAGCCTCCCACCTGGCATTGGCGTTTCCGAATCTAGCGGCATCAAATCCCAAGGCCGGTGTGGATGAAGAACCATCTATCGGATAACCTGAATTGAATATATTGGAACGATAAGTAGTGTAGGCATTGTAGTCGCCTATTAGCTGGTTACCGGTTTTTCCCCAGCCATACCGCAGTTTCATGTCAGACACAAAAGGAAGTGCGTTGGCTATTGCAGCTTCATCTGATAATCTCCATCCCAAACTAAATGCGGGGAAGGTTGCGTTTCTGGAAGCCTGCAAGAATCTGGAGGAGGCATCATTTCTAAGAATGAACTGTACCAGATATTTTCCATCATACGAATAGTTTATTTTTCCAAATTGGGAATAAAGGCGGTAATCACTAGTAACTCTTCCAAAATTCGTGGCGGTATTTGGATCTCCCAGATCCAAATAACTTATAATAGGTGTCGTTTCAAACGCAAACCGCTGACGTGCGGCTCCAAATATTTCTCCAAATTCTTTGATTGCTTCTACACCCAAATAAGCATCTACCGTATGGACATCATTAAACGTCTTGTTGTAACTGATGGTGTTGGTCCACACCCACTGATAGGAATATTCATTTTCCGCTGTGGAAGTGTTTACAAAATTTCCCTCCACATATTCTGGCTGCGGACGGCCAATAAATAGACCTCTTCGGTTGTTTCCGTCAAGACCAAAACTGGTTTTAATCTGAATATCGTCGGTAATGTCGTAGCCGGCATAGACGTTACCAAAGGCCCTTAACGACAAGTTCCGGTTGTCTCGAGCTCTGGACAATACCGCTACACCGTTGAAGTTGTTGCCTAGATTAGCTCCCCTACTTCCAGCAAAGTTGCCCATGATATCATAGACAGGCAGCAAAGGGTGCTGTAGGGATGCACTAAAGACCGCATTTTGTTCCGCGTTGTTTCCCGCACTACCGTTTCCAAAACCTCCCTTTCGGTTACCAATCGTTACGGACAGGTTTTCTCCGATAGTCAATTTGTTGTTCAGTGCTTTGAATTCCGTATTCGCCCGGATGGAATACCGCTCGTAGCCGATGTCTTTTACTATACCTTCTTGATTGAAGTAGTTCAATGACAGCGCATAGCGGCCGTTCTCTGTCCCTCCACTGGCTGTAATCTGGTAACTTTGAATTGGTGACGAACGTGTACTTTCTCTCCACCAATCTGTATCCGAGGCCCTGGTTATTGGATAAATATTACCCGGTTCCAAAGCATACAAAGCCGGGTTTACTCCGGGATCTCCTTCCATAGCTCCACTAGGAAAAACATAGTCTGGTATACCTACTTCCCCGTTAGGTCCCCACGTGTATTGACCATGGGTGAGATCTCTGCCTGCGTAGCTGTTTGCGAGGTATAGGTACCTTCCCAATTCCTCAGCATTGAGCGGGTCTGGTCCTCTTTCCGCGGTTTGAGAACCGTAAAAGGCATCAAAAGATATGCTCGGTTTCCCAACTTTACCTCTTTTGGTGGTAACAATAATTACCCCATTTGCAGCCCGTGACCCATAGATAGAAGCCGCTGATGCGTCTTTCAATATTTGGATGGATTCGATGTCATTTGGATTCAAGTTGCCCTGATTTTGGGTAGGCACACCGTCGATGACATACAGCGGATCGTTGTTGTTGATGGTTCCAAAACCTCTAATCCGCACAGTGGCTCCGCCGCCTGGGGTCGCATCATTGACCACCGTCACACCGGCTGCCCTTCCCTGCAACTGCTGCGCAAAGGTTGTGGCAGGGATTGCCAACAAATCATCCGCATCCACCGATGTTACCGCACCGGTAATTTCCCTTCTGGATTGGGAACCGTACCCGGTAATGATTACTTCGTCCAAGCCACTTACCGCTTGGTTCAAGTTGACATTGACGCTGTTTCGAGTGCCAACTATCTCTTCCAAACTCTCATATCCCAAAAAAGAGAATACAAGTACGGATTCGTTACCTGGTACGTTGACCCGATACATCCCGTCGATATCAGTGACCGTACCTGTTGAGGTACCTTTTACCAAAATGGCCGCTCCGGGCAATGGGTCTCCAAACTCATCGGAAACTACCCCTGTGACCTCACGCTGTTGAGCCATGAGCCAAGTTCCCTGGAAGAGAAGTATCAGGAGTAAAACATGAAACTTTTTGTAGATTCTTAACATAAGCAATTGTGGGTTTTGGTTATTGGTTAATAGGTTATTGGGTTAATGGTTATTGGGTTATTGGTTATTGGTTATTGGGTTAATGGTTATTGGGTTATTGGTTAATAAATAATTTTTAATTCGTAATTCGTAATTTTTAAAACAGGTTTTGATTTCTTGATAATTTCAAGAGTCTCATTACAAAATAGAATTTTTGGAACTGTTGACTAAAAAATGTGGGAAATCCTTAAATAACTTGGGAAGTTATAATTTCTTAGTGAAAACGTCTGACTTTTTGATTTTGGGGTTGTAAATGTTTTAACCATATCATTTTGGGTTTAAAATTAAATTAGAAACTCTAAAAATTATTTATTGTTTTTTAAAATTAAGCATTTCTTTTCGCCAATTATAGCTATTTTCTCTAACAGAAAAAATAAATACCCTAATTTAATCAATAAATTGAAGAAGATTGAGGCTCAAAGCTGATTTTACGACCACGAAAAAAGCCTTCCCCCATTGATTGGAAAAGGCTTTTTCTATGGTTGAATTAAGTTAGCTATTCGTTGGCGGAACCAATGGCATGTACCTGGAATCCTATGTCTCTAAGTTTTTGTTTGTCCAAAATATTTCTTCCGTCAAACACGTGCGCAGGCTTCAGCATGTTGTCGTAAATCCGATGCCAATCATACGCCTTGAACTCATCCCATTCCGTCATCACTGCGATGGCGTGCGCCCCTTTAGCCGCTTCGTAGGGATCCTTAATTATCTCAACATATTTCCGGTTTTCATCTGAGGAACGCGTGTTCAAATAATCCATATCCGCATATACCTGCTCTGCCTTCACTTTTGGGTCATACACCGAAATATGGGCTTGCTCGTATAATAACAGATCCGCGACATAAATGGCAGCAGACTCCCGAGTATCGTTGGTGTCTTTTTTAAAGGCCCAGCCCAGGAAGGTGATTTTCTTGCCGCTGACGGTATTGTAAAGATATTTTATGATTTTTTTGGCAAACCTGCGTTTTTGGTGGTCATTCATAATGATGACCTGCTCCCAGTAGTCGGCAACTTCATTCAGTCCATAGCTTCTTGAGATATATACCAGATTTAGGATATCCTTCTGGAAGCAGGAACCGCCGAATCCCACAGAGGCTTTTAAAAACTTTGGGCCAATCCGGCTATCCGTACCGATGGCCCGCGACACTTCATTAATATCGGCTTCCGTAAATTCGCACAGCTCAGACAGCGCGTTGATCGATGATACACGTTGGGCCAGAAACGCGTTGGCGGTAAGTTTTGATAACTCGGATGACCATACATTAGTGGTCAAGATCCGTTCCTTGGGAACCCAGTGAGCGTAGATGTCGACCAATGCCTTTATGGCTCTTTTTCCATCCTCAGTCTGATCGCCTCCTATAAGCACCCTGTCCGGGGCAAAAAGATCTTCCACAGCCGTTCCCTCTGCCAAAAACTCCGGATTGGAAAGAATTTGGAAGTTGACCCCGCTTCCGGTATGGTCAAGTATGGATTTAAGCGTACTTGCAGTCCGTACGGGCAGCGTTGATTTTTCGACCACAATTTTATCTGTTGTGGCTACTCGCGCAATTTGGCGGGCGCACAGTTCTATCCATTTCAGGTCAGCCGCCTGCCCCTTTCCTTCACCATAGGTTTTTGTAGGGGTATTGACGGAAATAAAAATCATGTCCGCTTCATCAATTGCCCGATCTACATCTGTAGAAAAAAATAGGTTTCTACCCCTCGCTTCCGCAACCACTTCTCCAAGACCCGGCTCATATACCGGGATATTGTCCACATTTTTGTCGTTCCAGGCCGCTATCCTAGCCTCATTTATATCGACTACCGTAACCTTTATCTCCGGACATTTTTTCGCTATCACAGCCATCGTAGGTCCACCTACATAGCCCGCTCCTATACAACAAATAGACTTGATTTTCATTCGGAATTATTTTTATAATATTTAAAACTGGGTAAAGTGAATTATCAAAATTAAATTTCGGGAAGCGGGCATTTGGAAAAACTGCGAAATAATCAATTATGACACCCTGTCCTGTATTAAAGTTAAATTTCGCCCAAAAATACGGTTTTCAATCAATTATAAAAAGAATTATGAGAATTAAGCGAATTAAGAAGCGGAAATTCAAAATAAAACCAAAATCGTGCGAAAAATAATTCTCTGCAAAAAGGTGAAAACCAGATTGAATCCTTTGTTTTTAATATATATAAACATACATTAAATTATATTTTTTTCAAGATTATAAAAATTTATTTTGTAATTCTAGCGACATCACTTTTTCCAGATCAACGCAAAAAAATGACGATTGTGCAAATTAAGCAGACCAATACCTTATCAATTTGCAAAATAAAAGAAGAATATTGCAAATAATAAAAAAATACTAGGCTAACTCTTGCATTAATAAAAGGAATCTGTTTATCTTTGAAAGGTCATCGGTAAACTCAGAACAATGCGAACCCAATTAATAACTGAGGATTCTTTCAACCACCGAACGATCTAATAGTAAGTAGCCATGCAAAGAACTTTTACCAACACACTGGAAAGAAATGATTATTTAAAAGAGTTTGAACAATCATTTTTTCTCAATGAACTTCCACTAACTTATTACAGTACCACACATAATTCGGCCAAGCAGGTAGTCGATGTAGTTATTTCCATTTTCGTATTGACGTTCTTATTTTCGTGGATATATCCACTTCTCTATGTCTTAATAAAAATGGAATCCAAAGGTCCCGTTTTTTTCAGACAGCTACGACACGGAAAGGACAACGTACCCTTCTATTGTTTAAAGTTTCGCACTATGGTAATTAATAATGAGGCTGATTCTAGGCAGGCATCTAGAAATGACCCACGGGTTACAAAAATTGGAGCTTTTCTGCGTAAATCTAGTCTTGATGAATTGCCACAAATTTTGAATGTTCTCCGTGGGGAAATGTCTATCGTAGGACCCAGACCTCATCCGTTGATGCTTAACGAACGATTTTCCAAAGAAATTAGTAACCTAATGTGTCGGCACCTTGTAAAGCCGGGCATTACCGGATTGGCGCAGGCAAAAGGATTCCGCGGGGAAACCAGCACCTATTATGATATGAGTTCTAGGTGTAGGTTGGATTTGTTCTATGTGAGAAACTGGTCTTTTTGGCTTGATACAAAAATCATTATCTGGACCATTTTCGCGTTGGTAAGAAATAGGAATAACGTTTATTAATAAAAAGGCAAGTTAGAAAACACAAAAAAAGCAACCAATACTAGTTAGAATGGTTGCTTTTTTGTTGACCTGAATTTCTGTATAATTAAAAAATCAATAAGGCTATCCTTCAGCTCTCTGCGGAGATTTTCAACTCCTTTCTGTCACTACCTCGCTCTCAAAAGCTATTAATTGATTTAATTTTTGTTCAAACCGATCTAAAATAGAAGGTTTACTTAAATATGATTCCGCATATATTCTGGCGTTATACCGAATAGAGGAAGTATCCCTGGTTAATGCAAAATCAATTTTAGCGACAAATTCCTCCAAGTTTTCCGGATTTGCCAATATCCCCATATCATGTTCGTCGATCACGTCGAATAATGTCGTTTCCGGCAATGCCGTAACTATTGCACATCCCCCTGAAGCCAATATCCCCGTGAGTTTGGATGGCATAACCAAATCTGATGCTTCTTTTTTTTGTAGAACAAGATGAATATCAGGAGTAGCTAATAAGAATGGAAGATCCTCATAGGGTTGTAATGGAAAGAATACTATATTATCAAGATTCTCAACACTGACCAGATCCACCAATCGGGATTTCGCTCCCCCATTTCCGACGATAATAAATTTGATTTCCCGCCGGGATTGAAATCTTTTAGCGGCGTCAATAATTATTTCAAGTCCCTGCTTTTCCCCTAAATTACCGGAATACATGACTACTTTGTCAGTTTCCTTCAATCCAAACCTTTCACGAAGAGATTGAGATTGAGGCAATGGTCTGATAAAACCCACGTCCACCCAATTGGGAAATAAGAACTGTTTCCTCAACTTTATTCCTTTACCCTTGATTTTCCTTTCCATTCCCTTGCTTATGGTTGTAACCAAATCGCTCTTGCGGAAAAAATATTTCTCCAACCGGAACATCAACTTCAATAAGTTCTGGTTTTTTATCATTCCCAGGTCATTAACCACATCCACCTGTAAATCCTGTACATGACTGATCATTTTGGCCCCCTTAAGGTATTTGTATGCTAACGGGTACACACTCAAATGAAAGGGAGGATTTATGCTTATAACCACATCGAACTTTTTTTCAAACAACAGCTTTACCCAAACGGGGAAAATGCTTGCCAGAAAAGAAAATTCGTGGACTATTTTCTTGGAAGCCACCGGATCGTTCGGGACATACAATGGACATCTGGTAACTGTCACATTTTCGATGGTTTCATTTATCCACCACTTGCTTTTATATCGGGGCTCAACCTTCCATTGCGGGTAAAAAGGCTTGGCGGTAACAACGTGCACATCATGGCCCTGACTGGCAAGCCACGCAGACATCTCTCCGGTGTATTTTCCGATGCCGGTTAAATCCGGATAGTAGTGAATTCCGAAAATGAGTATTCGCACCTAAATCGTATTTATTGAAAAATT
>DATHWC010000293.1:0-17098 GCA_035460985.1 Lunatimonas sp. | reverse complement strand
TACATTACCCTACTTCTAGATAAATATTCAGACATTGAAAACATTACTTTGTTCAAATTTGCAAATTTCATAAGAGTTAATTTAGATTCTGACCTCCCGAATTTTAAAGCTGGTGCAATCAAAACATTCTATGATACTTTTACGGTTAAACAACTTCTCCTTTGTGTATCAATTCCAGAAGATATGAGCTTACACAAAACAATTCATAAAGCTAAAGGAGATGAGTTTGACAATGTGCTTTTAGTTCTCAAAGAGGAAAATGATATTAATTTTTTGCTTGAACAGAATTTGCTTTCAAATGAAGAACATCGAATAAATTACGTCGCCATTAGTAGGGCAAAGAATAGGTTGTTTATTTCTGTGCCGACACTATCTACTAGTATTCAGACAAGGTTGCAAACTCATTACGATATTGAAAATGTATAAAAAACTGCGTACAACATTAAGCCCACTAGAGAAAAGCCCTTGCGAAAAAGCCCTTTTCGATGCGATAATCTATCAGGGCTTTTTGCTAGTGGCTGTTGACTGACACCCGACGGGTTAATGCTGCTAGGGTGATTTGTAGAGGGAATATTGTTTACACCTGGTTTTGTCGCATGCCAGGATGGGATTATACACTGTATAGGTAATCCAGCGGACATAGGTTCCCCACTAGGTGTAATTTGCCACTACACATACATATCTAAAGGAATTTGCAATTCCGGTTACGATGAAAAAGCTCGGACATTTTAACTTTCCGTGTACCTCTCATTCCAATCTGCTCCCTATTTTGTCCACCGGATAACCACCACGGGATTTTGGCACCCGTTTTATCCAATGGGACTGCGTTCTAATGAATTCTCCCGACGCTCTGATTTCCAACAAAAAACCGGTGTCCGCTAGATTCAATCGACGAAATCCTTAATTTGCTGCCGGAATTCCCCGAGCCACCTGTGGACAAAGACAATATAGACGTATTAGAGTAAATGGGGAGTTGCATATATACAAGTGTTAGCTACCATCAATTGGAACTACGAAACCTGAAAATTCCTTATAATAGAATATGGATATACAATCATCTAAAATAGAGCTTGTTCGGCTGATTCTCAACATCGAGAATCCAAAGCTGATTGCTCGGCTTAGCGAATTCCTAAAACGGGAAACGCAAGATTTTTGGGAGGAGCTAAGCGAAATTGAGAAAAAAGAAATTGAAATCGGGCTGAAGCAATTGGATAACGGAGAACGGATCGACTTTGATGATTTTCTTAAAAAAGTATCGTAGTGGCTATTAAGGTTTACTTATCCCCTCTTGCAGCCAAAAAACTTGAAATGATTTTAGAATCAATCGAGGAAAAATGGAATACAACCATTCGATCTCGATTTTTGGAGGAGTTAAAACAAAAGAGAAATCAAATCGGCCAACACCCACGTAGCTGCCCTGAATCAAAAATTAGAAAAGGGATTTTTAAAGCGGTGATCAATGAGCACAACTCTTTCTATTACCGAATAAAGAACGATGAAATCGAAATCATCACCATCGTTTACAACCAACAAGACCCTAGAGAAATTGAAAAAGAATTGAAACAATATGATATTTAATCGAGGTACTGTCTTAAATAGCAAGTGATTTTTGAAGATTTTTTCTTAAATTTACATCAGCGAAAAGAGGGCTTCAGGCGATTCGTTGCACGGAAGTTCATCTACTGTAGGGCCGGCTGATGCTGGCCCTACTTTTTTGGTGTCTCCTACGGAGCCAAGCGAAAAGAAGGGCTTAGGCTCATCATTACCGGAATATTTTGGAGTTGAGAGGTGGTAGTTCTGATCATATTCCTGGTCCTTTTTCCAAAGTGCCCATATCAAAACCAACAATTTTCTTTGAACTGCTACATATGCCTGCATTTTTGTTTTCCCTTTTGCTATCAACCTGTTGTATAGGTTGTTGAATGTGCCTTGCTGATATCTCACCACTCCAAAAGCAGGCAGGTGCATTGCCCTGCGTATGTGGGCGTTGCCCTTTTTTGACATTTTTGTTTTCCCGTTATGTTTTCCTGATTGGTTTTCGACTATGTCATACCCCGAATAGCTTACCAGCTGTCCCTGGTTTTCAAAAGTTTCAAATCCGTTGGTTTCAGCCAGCAGAACCGCAATTGTTTTTATGCCTACACCCTTTATCTTCAGGATCTTGTCGACTCTATTTGCGAGTTTTTCATCATCCTTAATCAACTTTTCAATTGCCGTGTTTATATTGGCTATGCCTTTTTCAAGTTCTTTAATTAGCTTATTGAGGTTTTTTTCAACCTCCTTTACCGGATAGGCACTGTGGCTCAGGGCGTGCAGTTGGTTTAAAAATACCGTCCTTTGGTTGTTGAAATCCTCCAATTGGCGCGTCAGCAACCGTAAACGATAGATATTCTTCGACAGCGGCCGCCAAGGAGACAAATTCTGTTCAAGGCCCATTCTGGACAGTCCCTTCGCATCAATTTTATCGTTTTTGCTTTTGTTGCCAATCGCCTGAAGATACCGTTTTGCTTTGGTGGGCAGCACCACTGAAACCGCGTATTCCCGCTCATGCAGATACCAGGCGAACTGCTCATAATAAATGCCCGTGGCCTCCATCAAAACACGTAATTCACAGGGTTTTGTCCGTTTGGCCTCAAGCCATTTAACAAACTCCCGGAATCCCTGTACCGTGTTGGGGAACTTCCTGGAGCCTTTTATTTTAATTTCCCGTCCGTAATTCATGGTTGCCAGAACAACATCCAGCGTGTCTTTGGAAACATCGACTCCAACGTTTTGAACCAACAACTCTTTGCCTTCTTTCATCTTATTGAATTTTTGGTTTATGAATATTTCAACCCCTTTTCCTTTACTCACAGCTGATACAAGGTCACGGTAAATCTAACATGCCTTTAGGTACTGTTCTGGCTTTGGATTGAAAGAAGGAAGGGGGTTTCTCGATTGCAACATCAAAGTGTTTAGTGGATAGTTTGTTCCCTTCCTTCTATTTCTTAATCAACTAATCTAACAATGATTTTATGGATTTTCTATTAAACTCAAAGATATGAGTGGATGGCCGCAGGCCATAAGCCTGCGGAGCACCCCTCTCACCACCGTATCCCGATATTCGGGACAAGCAGTACGGGTATCGTACCTCCCTCACAGGCCGGCCCATCGCTAAAATGATCCATTAGGATCATTTCTTAACGCTCTGTCCAGTTCAGCAAGCATAGGACAACCGCTCTTTTCACCGGCTACCCCTTTCCGTTACTTTTAGGATAAGGCTACACGATCGCTCCTTATTGAATTTTCACTTCACCTGATGTTCAGTCTCCCGACCGCTTCGGGACAGGCTTTCACTACCTTGTAAGGCTTCCCTGTATTTCAGAGCTTGTTTCCAGTAGCTACTAGGACCTACCGTTAGGACGGCAATACCCTGCGAACTATTTTTAAATTTTATATACATAGAATTTTGATGTATCACATTACTATGTATATTTGCTTTATGAATTCAACAGAACTAATAAAAGGAACTCTTACAACCATCCTACTTAAATTACTTGATGAAAATGGGAAAATGTATGGCTATGAGCTAACTCAAAAAGTAAAGGAACTATCAGACAATAAAATATTAATTAAAGAGGGTTCCTTGTATCCTGCCTTACACAAGCTTTTGAGTGATGGTCTTGTGGAAGTTGAGACAGTGAATGTAGGAAAACGGATTCGAAAATATTATTCTATAACAAAACAGGGACAGGAAAGAAAGATCGCTTTATATAATGAGCTCAGTGAGTTTCTTAAGACAATTCAGCATATTGTATTTCCACATCAAAAAGCTTCTTTTCAATGATTTTAGAGGACAAAGAGGTTTTTTTCATAAAAGGAGAAATTGAAAAAAGTAAAATTTCTATTTCAGAACTTAAAGATGACTTGCTTGATCATTTTTGCTGCTTTATAGAAAACGAACTAAATAAAGGGAGTTCATTTGAATCTGCTTATGTAAAAGCCTTGAATCACATATGCCCCGATGGATTTGATGAAATTCAAAAGGAAACTATTTATTTGTTAAACTCTAAAAAGATAATTACTATGAAAAAGATTATGTATTTAATTGGTCTTTTAGCCTCTATGAGCATGACCCTTGGTTGGTTATTTAAGTATTTAAACTGGAAAGGTGGAGGTGACATGTTAACTTATGGAATGATTTGCTTTTTACTGCTCTTTTTACCAATGCTAGCTATTAATAGATATAAAATGACCTTGGGTAAAGCTTTATCTGAAAAACTTAAAATCATTCTAGGCTTCAGTGGTGCAATTGTAGCTGGTTTAGGCATCATATTAAGGACAAGCGGAATGCAATACGGTTCTTTAATAGTTATTATAGGAACATTAATAATTGCATTCGGATTTCTGCCTTTCCTGTTTTTTCGAATGTACCGAAAATCAATAGAGCAGATTTAATTTAAATAAAAATGTACAGCTGTCATTCGAGTAGCCCGACCTGAGCCAAATAGCTCAGGTTGAGGCTCTCACTATTTATCCCGAGTATCGGGACCACCAAGGTGCGGCAAGAAGTCGCTTTGATAACTGTTTAACGTTCAATGAACGATTAAACCTTGTGTTCCATCAATAGGATACGTGCATTTCTGGTAACGGGATTGTGCGAAGCTATCCTGACAATATAGCCCGTAAAGGGATTCTGTGAAGAATACCAGTTGCGCACCAACGTCAGGTGCGGGGGAGTCATGGGTATGGTCAACATATGTGAACTGCCATTAAAATGTCGTGACGTGTAGACAGCAAAAGACAGTGGCACGCTGTGACCAAAACGGTAAGAGGTATAGTTGGCAGGCTCTGCGGTTCCTGCCACATGGAATGTGATTCCCCCGGCAAAGAGGCAGGACCTAACCCCGTCAGTTATCCAAGCGGAACTTGGTAAGCCCGTATCCTTTCGCGGCAATTCCGGGATTAGCCCAACCATCAATCTGTATACCTACATCGGGAAAAAAGGAAGAACCAAACATGTCTGGGTTTTGGCGGAAAGGACTGGCTTCTTCAACCCTCCCCGCAGCCAAAACACAACCTAGACTTTCGTTTCAATCCAGGGGCTTCGCTTCGCTGCACCCCTGGCTACTAAGATGTCAGCCCAGCGGGCCTTTTTTTCTTTCAGGACAAGTCACAAATACAACCCAAAAAATCCTCGTAATCAGCGTCCCATTCAGGGTCGTTGTAATTTGCAATTGTGACGAACAGATAAACGGAGTTTGAAATTCCAGTTGGAAAGAATTTGTCGGAGTTTGAATCATAAATCCCGTAGGGATGACCGATATAGTAACCACGGGTTTCAACCCGTGGTTTGAAAACGACATCTCGCGGGCAGGTTTTGGCCGCTACCCTGTCAATACCGCACACCAGTTCCCGCCAAAACCCCTTGCTGCTTGGGCTGCCATCCGAATGTGAACCAACCAACTATTCGAACTCCGTCATCCGAGAAAAGGCAGAACCAGACATATCTGGGTTTTGGCGGGAAAGGCTGGCTTATTCAACCATTCCCACAGCCAAAACGAAACGAAGGTATTCCTTCCAAATCCCATGGGTTTAACCCATGGCTATTGAGGAGTTTGACCCCTATCCGGGGTCGGGATTTCCGCACTGTTGGCCCTTTGATTAAGACATGAAAAAAGGTGCCCAGTTAAAACCGAGCACCTTTTTTCGATAAAATTCAACCTTTTAATAACGAAGGTTCTAATAAGCTACCACGGAACGGGGTATCCATGCCACCAAATTAGCATCGAAAAGGTATCTAAACGATTAATATCCAGTCAAATTAAATTTTAGAGTAATTGCTGGATTTTCCCGGTTTTTTTTGCTTTTACTTGTTGGAATAGCTTAACTCCAAGTTCTGTCCCATGATTTTTTCTGATCCCATTCTGGAGTGGGTTCAAAATATCCAGGTGAATCGGGCATCAGGTGTTCTTTCATCACCTCATCGTCAAGTTCAATGCCTAGCCCGGGAGCATCTAACGGTACATTGGCAAATCCTTTAGTTATCATGGGTTGAGACCCGGTTACCTTTACCAAGCCTTCCCACCATGGTGTATCTACCGAATGGTGTTCCAAGGAAAGGAAATTCTGGGTTGCAGCCGCACAGTGGACATTCGCCATAAAACATATTGGGGATCCAGCCATATGCATAGCCATGGCAATACCTGCGTCCTCTGCGTAGTCTCCAATCTTCTTTGTTTCCAACAATCCTCCTGAAGTTCCCAGGTCAGGATGAACAATATCAACTGCTCTGGCATCTATTAATGGTTTAAAACCATTTTTCAACATATAAATATCTTCTCCGGTACAAGTAGGGGTCTCGATGGCATCTGAGAGCGTTTTCCACTGATCTGTATAAAACCAAGGCACCATATCCTCCACCCAAGAAAGCCTGTATTTTTCCATTGCCCGGGCAAAACGGATGGAATTGTTGACATCAAAATGACCGAAATGATCTGCACAAAGCGGAATTTCATATCCAATGGCATTCCGAATAGACTCCACATATGCACCCAATGCATCCAAACCTTTATCAGTAATCTGCACTTGGGTAAATGGATGTTTGGTACTTCCGTAGCTCATATAGTCTCTTGTATCGTACTGACCCTTGGCGCCATCCCAAAAGTTGGAATTGACCAAGGTATCGGGCTGTTCGGCTACCACGTGAATACCCAAATCCATTTTCAACCAGGTAAACCCCTGATCTACAGTTCGCTCTTTCATCACCTTGGCAAACTCCGCAGGGTCATTCATTCCAGGTGTATCGGCATACAGCCTGACCTTGTCCCTATACCTTCCACCAAGCAGTTGCCAGGCGGGTACGTTGTAGGCCTTCCCACAAAGGTCCCAAAGTGCCATTTCTACCGCACAAACTCCTCCTCCTAATCGGCCATGACCACCGAAAGGATTGATAATTTTCCAAAGCTGCTCTACATTGCAGGGGTTGAGACCGAGGATTCTGCTTTTCAGCATCAGCGCATAGCGTTCATCACCGCCATCCCGGACTTCACCGAGTCCGTATATTCCTTGGTTTGTGTCTATTCGGATAATGGGTGTCCGACCAACATTTCGCAACACCGCCACCCGCATATCTGTTATTTTAAGGTCAGCTGGAGAAGAATAACGGTTGACCTTGGATGTGGTATGGGCCATGGTATCCTCGATGGAAGCCCCCATCAAAGCACCTAAGCTCAGACCTCCAAGCATAGTTTTTTTTAGAAAATTTCTCCTTTCGTTTTTTGTATCCGCATGATCAATTTCCGCCTGCCTTTCGATTGCGGCCTGTTGATCTGCGAGTTTGCAGTTTTCAATTAGTTGTTTTAGGTGGTGTTTCATAGGTTTGGATGGTCTTAGGTTGATTGTCCATTGGTTTTTAAGTTTTTAGTGTCCCATATGTTGCACATCTTCTATAGAAAAATGCTCTTCCATGAATTATGACGGCGATTGCAGCTATAGCTGCAAAATGATTCAATTAAAGAATTTAAATATCCTTTAATAATACGACGTTTATTAAGGTAATCTTACCTCTTGATTTTTACCAGTTCCTGTCCTTGAGAAAGGCATCCAACTCCTCCCTGCTCATAGGCAGGTCTTGCTTCTCTTTGATCCACCCCAAAAAATCATTCTGAATGGCTTCGCTCCAGCGGCTGTCAATCTCCCCTGCGGTATATTTTTGCTCTTTAAGCCGCTGAATACCAAATTGATCCCTGAGCATGATAAACTCCGCATTTATAACCAAATCAGCCAATAGGTGCGCTGGAATAAAAACTACTCCCCATTTGTTAGCCAATACCGCATCTCCGGGAAGCACTGTAGCCCTGCCCATCCGTATGGGATAATTGATGGTGGTGAGCATCATTTCCTGTATGTAGGAAGGATCGTGCCCTTTTACCCAGCCATTGAAGCCATCCACACGAAGTAATCCTGCCATGTCTCTCACTGAACCGTTAAAGATAACCCCCCGTTTGGATTTGGTATGAATCGCCGTGCCCAAATTATCACCGATAAGGGTTCCGTCCACAATTTTACCATAGCTATCAGCCACATAAACATCGCCATCGGTTAGACCGTCTATTGGCCATGAGTTTGTACCTCCAGCCTGACTTCTTCCTTCGGATTTCCCGATCTCTTTCACCATATCACTGACGTCTGGTCTCAGCGGCATATATTGGGCTGTTACCGCTCTACCCGTCATCACTTGGTCGTCACGAAGAATGATCCAGTCATTTTCAAACTGGTTGTTATATCCCTTGTTTCTCAGTAAGCCCCAAGCCTCTTCCATGGATATGTTTCTTAAGCGCTCCAACAATTCATCAGAAACCTTCGGCCTTCCGTCTGGAAACCGTTCTCCAGTCCATTCAGATGTTAATTTTTTTACTTGATCGGGAGTTGGGGATATTTGCTGTGCAAAGGTAAAATTTACCCATGATAGCATCAGGGTTAAATAAACAAGTGATATTTTTTTCATTATTATTAGATTTATTTCGTGAATGAACTAACAATTTGATCAAAAGACCAAGATAAAGCAACCCTTTGCCGTAAAAATTATAAGAACGGCAAAGGGTTGTCTAAGGCACTTTCTTACTTAACTCCACCATCGGTCATTGGACCTGTCTGTGTTCCAATCATCTGTGGGAGCAAAGTATTCTGTTCCTTCCACCAAGTGTTGTTTGATTATTTCGTCATTAAGTTCTACGCCCAATCCCGGTCCTTCCGGTACTTTGGCAAATCCATCGATTACCAACGGTTTCGGAATGTTCTTTACCATATCTTCCCACCAAGGAATATCCACGGAATGGTGCTCGAGTGAAATGAAATTTTCCGTAGCAGCGGCACAGTGTATATTGGCCATAAAGGATACCGGAGTTCCCGCAAAGTGCATGGCCATTGGAATGCCTTTTTCCTCGGCATAGTCTCCGATCTTTTTGGTTTCAAGGATACCGCCGGAGGAAGCCAAATCCGGCTGAATCATATCGATGGCTCGGGCATCAATCAATTTAATAAATTCTTCTTTTAGAAAGATATCTTCACCAGTCAAGGTTGGGGTTTTAATGGCATCCGTGATTTGCTTCCACTTTTCGGTATAAAACCAAGGAACCATATCCTCCAACCAAGCAAGTCGGTAAGGTTCCAACGCCTCACCCAGCCGGATACATTCCTTATAGTCAAAATGCCCGAAATGGTCTGCCGCCAATGGAATATCGTATCCTACTTTTGACCGAACCGCAGCGACATATTCGACCATTTCACTCACACCTTTATCCGTCATTTGCACCCCTGTAAATGGATGGGCAGTCCGTCCATAGCTGCCGTATTCTGAGCTCCATTTATTTCCTTTGTCAAACGCTCTGGTATTGACAACAGAACCTTCGTTGTCCTTGATCATCTGCACCCCAAAATCCATCTTCAGAAAGGTATACCCCAAATCCATTCGGGCTTTTAGCCTGTCGGCAAAAACCTCCGGATCATTGGATTGAGTCGTATCGGAATATAAGCGAATTGAATCCCTATATTTACCTCCCAACATTTGGTAGACGGGAATATTATATGCCTTACCAGCCAAATCCCAAAGAGCCATTTCCACTGCACATACCCCTCCCGCTTGTCTTGCGTGATTGCCGAACAACTTTATCTTTTTGAAAATCCGTTCTATTTGACAGGGATTTTCACCAAGTATACGGCTTTTTAATACCAAGGCATATTTGTGACTGGCACCGTCTCTGACTTCCCCCAGTCCATAAATTCCCTGATTGGTATCTATCCGAATTATCGGGCAACGCATGGGAGCTCCCGCAACTTCGGCTACCCGGATATCGGTAATGCGCAGATCAGATGGACTGGAATTCCGGTTGACATGCTGGGTGGTATATGCCATTGTTTCCTCTATAGGCTGGAACATAAACGCCCCAAGACTAAGACCTCCTAAGGTGGCTTTCTGTAAAAACTCACGTCTTGGAGGAGTCATCTGCTTATCAGGATCTGTAGAAGAAATTCTCTTGGTAAGGCTTTTTTCCGGAAGCTTGAAAAGCTCTTTGAATTTTGGGTTATTATAAGGTTTCATCGGTGGATTGTTTTTTGGGTTTTAATTGCTTTATTCAAAAAAAGGAACGCCTGGAACGGCATATTTTTTCATGCCTTCTTCGTTGATTTCAACTCCGATACCCGGTTTTTCCGATAAGGTAATGAAGCTGTTTTCCGTCCTAGGTCCATCGTAGGTGACGATATCTTGCCAAAGCGGATCGGTGTCCATGTAGATCTGCCATTCCATTACCTGGAAATTAGGAACTGAGGCGCAAACGTGACAAGCAGCCATGGCACCCAAGAATGAAGCTACCATATGGGGCGAAAAAGGGACATAATAAAGATTAGCTAAATTGGCGATACGCTGCGCCTCTCCCAACCCACCGGCTTTTTGGATATCAGGCATTATGATATCTACCGCTCCCTCTGAAAGTAATCTTGTGAAGCCATATGCCAAATAAATATTTTCGCCGGTACAGATCGGTGTAGAAGTCTGAGAGGTGATGGATTTATATACCTCTGGATTGTCAGCAGGGATGGGTTCCTCCAACCACATTAGGTTCAAATCTTCATACATTCGAGCCATTTTCAATCCGGTCACCGCATCGTATCTCCCATGCATATCCACACAGATATCGATATTTGGCCCAACTTCCTCCCGTACAGCGGCGATTGCGTTGTACATTCTGTCAATTTCAGCATTGTTCGCCGTCCAGTTAAAGCGGTCGTATTTGTTGGGGTCTCTTCCATCGTCCACGTCAAACTTTACTGCATTGTATCCCCTGCCTACTGCTCCTCGGGCTGCAGCCGCATAGTCCGCAGGTGTGGGGTTGGTGGAGGTGTATAGTGCAGTATCACAGTAAACCCGAATTTTATCTCTGAATTTCCCACCCAACAATTGATAAACCGGAACGCCAAACACCTTGCCGGTAATATCCCAAAGGGCTGTCTCAATAGCAGTTAGAACTGCCACAAAAACACCTGACTGAGCTCCACCAAAAAACGCTCCTTTTCTAATCTGCTCCGCTAGGCGGTTAGGGTTTAAAGGACTTTGACCTTTAATTTGATTACCCAGTCTTTGAACAAGGTGGTAAGTGCCATGTATGGCATCTACTGCCTCACCACATCCCCATACATCCTGATTGGTATATATTTTAACGTAAAGAGCCCCTCGCACATAGCCGCATTTTATGTCAGTAATCTTCAAGTCTGTGGGATTGGAAAATTTGGATTGCCTTTCTACTGCCGCACTTAATCCCTGACCAAATGTACTTAGCACCGCTCCTCCCGTTAGTCCTGCTACCAATCCCTTTTGTAAAAACGATCTTCTACTGTCTTTTTTATGTGTCATAATTTGGTTATTTGGTTGATAGGTTGATAGGTTATTGGGTTCGTAATTTTTAATTCGTAATTCGTAATTAATAAATGGGTTATTGGTTATTGGGTTACTAAGTTATTGGGTTATTGGGTTCGTAATTTTTAATTTGTAATTCGTAATTGCTAATTACCAGGTTCTGTTTTTTAGAATTTCCTGAATCTGTTCCCTTGGTATTGGCAGTTCGTCAATATGTTCATTTAGCCAGCCTGAAAAATCCCTTTCAATATCGTCTGACCATCTTGTATCTATCTGACCTGCTGTGTACACTCCTGACCTCAGCCTTTCATGGCCAAACATATCCCGTAATCGGACTACTTCGGAGGTGATTACCACTTTTTCAGCAAGATGTGCCGGTATAAATGAAACTCCGCCGTCCCGTCCTAGCACAACATCACCTGCCATCACAGTCGCTTGACGGATTCTTGTTGGTTTGTTAATTCCTATCAACATAGTATTAAGGTTTCCTTGTTGGTTGTGGTGGGAAGGATGATAACTGGTGTAATAGGAAGTAAAACCGCCGATTTCCTTTAATCCTGTTACGTCCCTAACCGCTCCATCATAGATAATACCATTTCCCGATTTGGCAAAAATTGCATTGGCGACATTGTCCCCGATGGTCGGTCCGTCTACATGAATCCCAAATTGATCCACTACATACACATCCCCCTGAACCAACAAATCCACTGGCCAGGAATTCTGCCCGCGTTTGCCTTCTTTCTTTCCCCGTTCATCGATGGCATCGTGAATATCAGGGCGACCGGGCATAAATGTGGCTGTAACAGCCCTTCCAATCAAAATACTGTCTGGGTTAATAATTTGCCAACCATCAGCATACTGATACCGATATCCGGCATTTCTCATTACGGCCCAAGCTTCATCATGGGTGACTAACACCATTCTTTTAAGCAGATCATCGGAAACCTTAGGTCTTCCATCCTCAAATCTTTCCCCTTCCCATTCCTGCGTGAGAAAGAGCATTTCCTCCCGGGAAATTTGTTGGGTAAATGCGCTCTGAAAGGCCGCACAAAACAAAAAACAAAATAGAAATAGGCTTGATAATTTTAATTGCATCGCATTTATATTAAGGTTAAAGAAAACTAGAATCAGGGAAGTCTGGCCAACCAGACTTCCCTGATTACATATCAATTTGCAGATGCAGTCGAACTTCCCGCAGCATCCCACCAAACTGGCGTATCCAAGTTGTCGGGACCCTGCCGTTGAACCGCAGCCTGAATATTGGCATTATTTACGGAAAATTCAGCATCCGGATAGGATAATCTTCGAATAAAATCTCCGCTGATATCCTTGCCCGGGTATGGGTTTGGTGTCAGTGCAGGGTAGCCGGTCCTGCGGAAATTCGCGAACCCCTCATATGCATTGAGGAACGATGCCACCCAATATTGTTCTCCTATCTGCTGCATAGCATCTCCCATATCGAGTGGATTAGCATTAATAAAGGTTGTAATTGCATTTTCCGAAATTGCAGTAGTGGGCCCGTACTCTTCCAACTGTTCCATATGGGCACGGATGCCCTGGGCATATAAGTTGGCAGCGTTTCCAGTCGACCATCCCCGTACGGCAGCTTCTGCCAGAAGTAATGAGGTCTGGGCATAAGTCACGTGGAAAATAGGAGCGTCTCTTGCCGTCATACGTGTTCTGTCGACTTGGGAAAACTCATAAAAACTGCGCAATCCGCGTTGGGTAACAACTCCTCCAATGGTCTGATTGTCAAAACCCATGGGAAAACCCATTTGATCTGCGGGGTTTCGGGATAAGGTTACTCCTGCGGCAGGATTTCCTGCCAAAGCATTATTTTGATCAGGTCCACTTCCCGCACCGATAAACCGAACTGCTATTGAACCTAATCTTGGATCATCAGCACTTTTTAGGAATTCTTCAAAGGGTGCGGCGAGATAATAGTTGTTAGCCTCAGTGGCATTTAAGGTGTTTCCTATCTCATTGGTGTAATTAAAGTCATGATGAATTACCATGTTGTCCTCATTTGAAGTCATCACGCCGCCGGCCACCGCACGTTCAACCCATTCCCTTGCCCGGGTTGGATTTACTTTGCTGTGCCTCATCCCTGCCCGAAGCATTAAAGAGTACCCTAATTTCTTCCATTTGTCAACATTTCCTCCATAAAATATGTCTCCATTTTCTATTCTCGAAGAAGTACTCAGTGCCGCTGTTGCCTGCTGTAACTCATTCAATATATCCAGGTAAATATCCTCCTGTCTATCGTATACAGGGTCGATTTTTCCTTCCAAATAACCCAGACTAGCCTCAAAATAGGGGACATCCCCAAAGGTATCTGTAAGTATCATGGCTGCCAGGGAATGAAGAATCCGTGCCATTTGGTACAAATTATTCCTATCAGGATTGTCCCGGGTGAACCGCTTTACATCGGTAGTGTGCTTGAGTACATCCCGGTAATATTTGTTCCAGGTGCCTATAGAAAATGCCCTGTTCAGTTGATTGAAATTGCCACCTGCAAGTACTCCTCCATTTGGAGAAACTATTTGCTGTACTATGGCCGATTCATAATTCAGCGTGGTACTGGAAATCGTGGAGAATAGGGCCGCCCGATTCATCAGATAAATGGGGTCCAACGCAGTAGGTTGGACGGGGTTGATATTCATTTCATCAAAGCCTTCGTCACAGCTTGTCATGGGAACTAACAACGAGCAGCATAAGCAGATATATAAGAAAATCCTTTTCATCGGTTCTGGGTTTTTATTCGACAATTTTTTACCTAAATTTTTCATTTTCTTTAAAATTTAAAGTTTAGGTTAAAACCAATACTTCTAGTAACGGGTAAACCGTGAGCTTCCAACCCCATCAAGTTGTCAGAAGTGAATCCAAATTCCTCAGGATGGATATTGGGGACCCATTTTTTAATTACCAATACGTTATTTCCTACAATATTGGCTCTCAATCCCTTTATGAAAAAATTACCGGGCAAATGTGGAGTAAAGTTGTACCCAATCGTTACCTGCCTCAAATTCCAGAATCCGGCGTTATAGATAAACTCCTCCACCATGTTGGCAGACCTTACGGTTTCGTAAAAGGTCTGAACTTCGGTTTGCACATCATTGGGCACATAGTTGGGGTTTTCCGCAGTCCCTATATTCTTTACCCCCTCCCCAATGACAAATCCCTGTTCCCGGCCTTCCAAGGTGCCTTTGTGCAATCCATGTCGCCACGCATTAAAGTTGGTTCCGGAGAGCATTTTGTGACCCAATTTAAAATCAATTAGCGTAGAAAACGATAGGTTATTATAATGAAAGGTATTCATAAATCCACCTACCCAAATTGGAATAGCCGATCCAAAAGGAATCTGTAAATCAGTTCGAAGTGGTCTCCCGTTATTAGCGTCATACACAATATTCCCCAGCGGATCTCTTCGGTAACCAAACCCATAAATTTGACCCATTGGCATACCGACAACCTGTCTTAATTCCCCTCCATAGACTGCCGTTCCAACCGTGATGACACTATCGCCCTCCGTCAATCCCAATTTCAGCGTTTTTGTTTGGTTCCACGCAGCATTGATACTTGTTTCCCACATGAATTTTTCGGTTTGTACAGGCACACCTGACAAAAGCACCTCCACCCCTTGGTTGCTACTTTCACCTACGTTAATTAATTGACGCAGATATCCGGAAGCATCTGATACTTGAGCCCCCAGTATTTGGTCACTTGTGACCTTGTTATAGTAGGTTAGATCCAGACCGATGCGATTGTCAAAAAATTTCATTTCCAATCCGGTTTCCCATTCCGACACTCTCATTGGTCTCAAATTGGCATTGGGCACGGTTGATGCATTTATCACACCAACTGGCTGCAACTGTCCGGCAGGATTGGGGAACTGGTTGTTTTCAACCCTGTAAAACAGGTTGTCGGCATAAGGGCTGACATCCGTGTCGCTGCCTACTTCTGCATATCCGGCTCGTATTTTACCAAATGAAATCCATTCCGGAAAGTTTTCCCAGGGTTGGGAAAACACAAAGCTACCGGTGACAGCTGGATACACTATACTTCTGTTTGCCTGAGAAAGGGTGGAGAACCAGTCGTTTCTCACCGTTCCATTCAGGAATAAATAGTCCCTGTAGGATAGCTCCAACATCCCGTAGAGGGAATTTACCTGGCGCTCTGAAATCTCATAGATGGGGTCTTTGATCCTACCGTTCATGACAGTGTACAAATCCCGGACGACAAAATCATTTACCAGCACATTATTTCTGTCCATTCTTCGATACATCTGATTACCTCCCAGGGTTAGGCTGGTTCCAAAATCCCCGAATTTTTTATTGGCTCCTATTAGAAAGTCCGTATTGACTTCCCTAAACCTCCGGTTGTCCTGGACATAATCTCCATTCACAAATCCGACGGGGGCATTTGGCAGGGATGCTGTCCCTGTTGGGAAATTGTAATCCTGATCCCTGGCGTAGAAATCTTGGCCAAGTCTTCCTTGGACAAAAAGCCAATCGGCTATGTTGTATCTGGCGGTGATATTGCCGAACAGCCTGTCTCTCTTTACATTATCAAACTTTTCATAAGTCGCCCAGTATGGATTGGTACGGTTTCTAAACCTTGAATAAACAAATTCATTTCCCGCAGCGTCAGCCATTTTCTCCTGCATTAATGACAGCGGCATGGAATTGGCCAATGTATTGAGGACAGTCGGCGTACTCATGTCCTGCTCCGCTATCTGAGGAGGGTTCTTAATATCTTCCAGGGAATAATTCATGTTTCCGGAGACAACCAACTTTTTGGCAATCTCCTGAGTGAATCCGATATTAAACGTCTTTCTATTGTATCCGGAATTTGGCACAATGCTTTGGTTGTCCAAATTGGAAACAGACAGGCTAAAACCACCACTTTCTCCACCGGATGATACTGTTACTGTGTTAGTAAAGGTATGGCCTGAACGATAAAACGTACTGATATGGCTGGGCTGAGGCACATACGGGATCTCTACTCCATCAAAAAGAACCTGTGTCATTCCTGGCTGAAATCGCTCCCCGAAACTCCAAACGCCCGAAACAGGATTTGCAGACGTCGGACGCAGGCCGTTTTCACCCTGGCCGTATTCATATTGCCAATCGGTAAAATCCATTGGATTGTCAGTGGTGTAGTTGGTGTTGAACTCTACCCCCAACCCTTGGTCCTTGTTCCGCTGCTTGGTGGTAATCATAATCACTCCGTCTTTGGCGCGGGCACCATATAGCGCCGAGGCCGCAGCGCCCCGAAGAACCGTCATGGTTTCAATATCATCCGGGTTAATACTGGTCAAACCATCACCACCATCTGACACACGGGTTCTTCCCCTATCCGTATTGGAGGCATCTGAGCCCTGGTTTCCAGGATTTGCTCCATAGTTTGTGTTATCCACCGGAACACCATTAATAACTATCAGGGGTTGATTTTGTCCTCCAAAAGAAGACTGACCCCGAATTCGAATTTTACTTGTACCCGCCGGGCCGGAACCAAGACTACTGATATTTACACCTGCGACTTTACCCTGCAGGGCATTCATGAAGTTGGGGGTTCGGTTGATTGTCATTTCCTCGGATGACACTGAGGTTGTTGCGTATCCCAAGCTTTTGGCTTCACGTTCTATACCCAGTGCTGTCACCACTACTTCCTCCAATGCTGCCATATCCTCCACCAGAATTA
>DATHWC010000292.1:0-40103 GCA_035460985.1 Lunatimonas sp. | reverse complement strand
AGATTTCCTGATCATCCAAGACCAACCGATATCGATCACCCTTGACGGCAACTTCGCCAGTATTTGTCTGTATTACGCCTTCTGTATCGGTCGAATAAGTATATTCAAAGGTAGCTTTGAATCCGTTCAGTTGCTTATAGCGGTCACTAACTTCAGTTAAAATGGACTGGGCAGTCAGTCCTGCTTGCGCAAAGGAAATATTATTGATTCCCAATATAAGGAATGTTCCTATCAAAACTCTCTTTAAGATCATGGTATGTGTACTCTATTTTTTAGAGATTGTTCAATAATTGTTCCAAATTTGTTTCGTCTTGAATTAAAACTTCCCGGGCCTTGCTTCCTTCAAAGGGACCAACAATTCCGGCGGCTTCCAGCTGGTCAATTATCCTACCTGATCGGTTATAGCCTAACTTTAGTTTTCGCTGGATCAAGGAAGTACTGCCCTGTTGATGGCGGACAATAAGCCTGGCAGCGTCATCGAATAAGGGATCCCTGTCATCCAGATCAACACCACCAATTCCGCTGTCACCCTCTTCTCCTACAAATTCCGGCAAAAGATAGGCATCGCTATATCCCCGCTGTTCACCAATCCAATCACAGACAGCATCCACCTCGGGCGTGTCTAGAAAGGCACATTGGAGTCGAATTACATCGGATCCCATAGATAAAAGCATATCTCCCATTCCGATTAGCTGCTCTGCCCCGCCGGCATCCAAGATCGTACGGCTGTCAATTTTAGAAGTAACTCGGAAAGAGAGCCTTGCCGGGAAGTTAGCTTTGATAATTCCCGTGATTACGTTGACAGATGGACGCTGTGTGGCTACCACTAAGTGGATGCCAATTGCCCTTGCCAACTGGGCAAGCCGGGCGATTGGTGCCTCGATTTCCTTTCCGGCAGTCATCATCAAGTCGGCCAACTCATCTATGACTAATACAATATAGGGCATGAATTTATGGCCATTTTCCGGATTTAGCTTTCTGGCAACAAACTTTGCATTGTATTCCTTTAAGTTTCTACAGCCGGCGTCCTTTAGCAGGTCATACCTGTTGTCCATTTCTATACATAGAGAATTGAGTGTATAGATGACTTTCTTGGTGTCTGTGATGATGGCCTCTTCAGAATTGGGAAGCTTGGCCAGAAAATGTCTTTCTATTTTGTTGAAAAGTGTTAATTCCACTTTTTTGGGATCCACCAACACCAATTTAAGCTGTGAAGGATGCTTTTTGTAGATTAGGGAAGCCAAAATCATATTGAGACCCACCGACTTTCCCTGACCTGTTGCGCCCGCCATCAAGAGGTGAGGCATTTTGGCCAGGTCCATTACAAAGACTTCGTTCGAAATTGTTTTGCCCAAGGCTACGGGGAGGTCTTTGTCGCTACGCATGAACTTTTCAGTTCCTAACACAGAACGTGCGGCTACCAGCTCCCGGTTTTTGTTAGGAACTTCAATGCCGATTGTACCCTTACCGGGAATCGGGGCAATGATCCGAATGCCCAAAGCCGCCAGGCTAAGCGCAATATCATCTTCCAAATTCTTTATTTTGCTGATCTTTACTCCTGGGTCAGGAATAATCTCATATAAGGTGACGGTAGGGCCGATCGTGGCCTTTATTTCCTGTATGCCGATTTTAAAATTGACAAGCGTTTCGACGATTTTGTTTTTGTTTTCCTCCAGTTCTTGCCGACTTACAGTCACCCGCTGCTGATCATATTCATTCAAGAGATCCAAAGTGGGGTATTTGTAATGTGGAAGATCCAAGGTAGGGTCATAGGGATCTAAGTTTTCAACTTTATCCGCTGTTTTTTCTTCTCCCGGACCCGTGCTCACCTCAAAACTTTTCCGATCTGGCATGACAACATTCGGGATTTCATCTCTGGCAACCGTATTGTCTTCTATCGTGAATTCCGGTTCGGAAGTTTCTTTTTTAGAGGCTGTTGGAGGGTTATTGATACGCCAACTTGAACCATCCTCTTCGTTGTCCTCTTCATCCAGATTTTCTTCTGTATCTGCCACAACTGCCCGACTTTTGTTGGATATTCTGCTGGATTCTTCATCAAGTGGGTATGGTGAAGTTTCGTCTTCCAGTTCATCCACGGAATTGGATTTCTCTGAAAACCAGCTTAGCTGCTCGATATTGAAGAAAAATACTACAAAGATAAAAAGCGAGGCGAAAATGAGGATTATGGTCCCCCATCCAATAAAATTACTTGCCAATACAGCAAGCTCGTAGCCTAGCCCACCGCTCAAAAAACCTAGATAATGAAAGGTGTCGAGTTGTAATACGACATATCCGAGGATTAGTCCCAGCCAGATCATGAAGAAAACGGCAAAGCTGCTAAACCGGGTAATGGAAACGAGGGATTTTTTAAAGGAAAGTCGGAATCCTAATATAAACAGAAATGGAGGTATAAATAGAGCTCCAATTCCAAACCATCGGAAAATAAAATACTGGGATAATAATGCTCCTGAATATCCTAACCAGTTTTCAACTTCACTCGCCTTTTTTGTCAATGGACCTGCGGAAGGGTCTACGACTAGACTTTGATCTGCCTGACCTGAAAAAAGGTAGCTTAAAAAAGCTAGAAAAAGAAAGACTGAAGCCATCATTAGGAAAATCCCAAAGGAAAGTCCCCAACGTTTATCTTTTAAAAAAGCAAACGAGAATTTCCTGCGCTGCCTTGTTGGAGCTTCTGGTGCTTTACTTGTTTTTTTGAATGTGCTCTTTTTATATGTATTGGCAGCCATTTTTACTTTTTCGATTGCAATGTCCGGTCAAGATAAGTGTTTTGGATAATATTGAAAAACTCAACTCCTATAAAACCGGGCCAAACCCTTATTCAGGCGTTTTACTAAACTGGGACCCTCATAAATCATTCCAGTATAGACCTGAACCAAACTGGCTCCAGCCTCCAACTTTTCGATGGCGTCTTTGACTGTGAAAATTCCTCCGACTCCGATAATTGGAAAGCTGTTCTGTGACTTTTTTGCCAGATAACGGATTACCCCAGTGCTCTTGTCTTTCACAGGTTTTCCACTAAGGCCACCAGCTCCTATTTCACTAACCTCCTTTTCAGTAGTGATTAGGTGACTTCTGTCCAAAGTAGTATTTGTGGCAATGATTCCGGAAATACCTGTTTCCAAAACAATATCGACAATATCATCCAACTGGCCCTCGGTGAGATCTGGGGCTATTTTTAAAAGAATCGGCTTTGGAGTTGCCGTAGCGTCATTTGCCTCCTTTACTGCGGTGAGGAGTTTTTTAAGCGGTTCCTTTTCTTGCAGTTCCCGTAGGTTAGGTGTATTGGGAGAACTTACATTCAACACGAAGTAATCTACGAATGGATGTAGTGCTTCCAGACAAAAGAGGTAATCTCCCACAGCCTCTTCGTTGGGGGTATCTTTATTTTTGCCGATATTCCCACCAATGATAACAGATGATTTTCTTTTTTTCAAGCGTTCCACTGCTGCAAGAACCCCCCCGTTGTTGAATCCCATGCGGTTGATAAGTCCTTGGTCCTGGGGAAGCCTAAAAAGTCTTGGCTGGGGGTTCCCCCCCTGAGGCTTGGGGGTAAGAGTTCCTATCTCAATAAAGCCAAATCCCAAATTAGCCATTTCGTCTATAAGTTTTGCGTCTTTGTCGAATCCAGCAGCCAATCCAATCGGATTTTTGAAAGTAAGTCCGAAAACTTCCTGCACGAGGCTCGGATCATCAAATTTGAAATTATAACGAATGGCGGAGCCTATGAAAGGGAGATTAAAGGTTCTCTTGATCCAAGAAAAAGTGAATTCGTGTGCCTTTTCTGGATGCTGACGAAATAATATGGGTTTTAATAAGGATTTATACACGGGGAAAGGGGTAAATTTCGATCTGCTAAATTATGCTTTTAATATGAAAAATGAATAGTCAACTGTTCAAAATAAAAAGTACCCGCAAACCTTAACCTCCTAGGAAGTCATCTTATACGTTTGATAATCTTTATGTTGAGGAAAAGTATTTACTTCCTCGGATGGTATTCGGTCAGCACCTGCCGCAGGTAATCCCGGTCAAGGTGGGTATAGATCTCGGTAGTAGTGATACTCTCGTGTCCCAACATTTCCTGCACGGCCCTGAGGTCCGCTCCCCCTTCGATAAGGTGCGTTGCAAAACTATGCCGGAACGTATGTGGACTGATACTCTTGGTGATTCCAGCTTCAGTTGCAAGATTTTTGATAATTATAAAGACCATCACGCGGGATAGTTTTTTACCACGCCTGTTTAGGAATACGATGTCTTCATGGCTGGGGGCGATCACCTGTTGATTTCGGACATGTTCCAGATAAAGCCGAAGATACTTGAGCGCATCCGATCCAATGGGAACAAGACGTTCCTTATTCCCTTTTCCCAATACTCGAAGAAAGCCAATTTCCATATAGATATGACTTATCTTCAGATTAATCAATTCAGACACTCTAAGCCCGCTACTGTATAGGATCTCCAACATGGCCCGGTTGCGGTGACCTTCGGGGCTCCCTAGTGAGATAGTCTCCAGTAGTTTTTCAATTTCAGGAAAACTCAACGTATCAGGAAGCTTTCGGGTAAGTTTTGGGGCTTCCAAAAGTTGGGCCGGATTCTGGGTTATTTTATCCTCATACAAAAGGTACTTATAAAAAGCCCTAATGCCTGACACAATCCTTGCCTGGGTGAATTCGGAGATTTCCAGCGAGGAAAGGTCAGTGATAAATTTTCTCAAATGACCGAATTCCACAGCTTCGGGATCGAGTTCTGGAAAGGCCCTTTTTAGATAATTGCTCAGTTTTTCAATATCTTGGATGTAGGCCAAAATGGAATTTTGACTCAGTGAGCGTTCGATTTTTAGGTGATAGGCAAAGGCTTTGATTTCTTTTTCCCAAGACATGGTAGCTGGAAATTTCCAAGATAAAATGAAAACGAACAGGACAAAAGTTCTGTTCGTTTAAAGGTATTTATAGTGCTACCCTTTCGCCCGTTTCAGCACTTTTCAGGATGGCTTCCACAATTCGGATATCTCTCAACCCTTCCTCACCGGGAACCAGGACAGGTTTATCTTCCAAGATTGCCAGGGCATCGTTGTCCATTTGCATGGCCTGCTGCATCGGAACTTCGTAAGGATGGTTGATTTCGCCAAGCGGACTTTTCCCTTTTACTCCCGCATACGCAGAAAAAGGTTGCATTTCCAGTTTACCATCTTCGCAGTCTACGGTTAGGAAGTTGGTGTTTTCTGCAAACGAGGTCTTGATATTGGCCATTACACCTCCTGGAAATTCCAAAGTTGCCTCTACTACATCTGCCAAGCCGTCTTTATAAATATCTGGCCTTGTAGAGGTAGTCGTGGCGGAAACCACGGCAATAGGCTCCATGCCACTTCCACATCTAGCACCTTGTATGGAGTACACTCCCATATCATAGATGACTCCGCCTCCCATTTCTTTTTTCTGTTTCCAATGGTCAGTCCGGTTTTCCTGATAGCCTGCGGCACATTGAAGCCCTTTAATCTCTCCGAGTTTTTTCTCATCGATGATACTTCGGTATTCTTGGGTGTTAGGCTCATGGTGAAGTCGGTAGCCAATGGATAGTTTAACCCCGTTTCTATTGCAGGCATCAATCATGTTTTGGCATTCTTGCTCGGTCACTGCCATTGGCTTTTCACACCAGACATGTTTGCCGGCGTTTGCGGCACGAATCACATATTCCTCGTGCATGGATGGAGGGAGCACGATGTATATCGCATCGATGTTGGGGTTATCCTTGATGGAATCAAAGTTCTCGTAATTGTAGACGTTTTCTTCTGGAATGGAGTATTTTTCTTTCCAAGTATCGGCTTTGGAAGGAGTGCCGGTTACGATGCCTGCCAGGTAACAGTTGGAGGTGTGTTGTAATGCAGGAGCTAGCAAGTCAGTACTGTAGTAGCCCAACCCAACTAGAGCTACCCCGATTTTGTCTTTTTTGACATTCTGGGTTTCAGCCTGCTGTTCTTGATTTCCCTTTTGCCCACAGGCAAGCAAGGTAGTGGGGGCAATAAGTGCCAAGCCACTACCTAGGGCCATGTTTTTTAATGCATCTCTTCTGGAGTTTGCGTTCATTTTGGTGGAGTTTTTATGGTTTATAAAAGGTTTGATTGAATAATATGTAAAGCCTGGTGGGCTAAATACAAGCTTGAAGATAGGTAAATTATCTTTCTTTTCAATGGGCAACCAAATTCAGTGGAATTGAATCTTTCGGTAAGGGATTTGTCAAGTGGGGTAAAATGGCGTATTTTTGGCCAAATTATTCTTATGCAAACTCCGGAACTGTCAGTAGTCATTACTGTTTTCAACGAAGAAAAAAACATTCAACCCTTGCTTGCAGCCATTTATGATTCTTTGCAAGAGTTGGATTATGAGGTTATTTTGGTGGATGACGGCTCTACCGACCTGACAGTGGAAGAAATCAGACAACATGCCAATCATCGGACCTGTGTCCTAGTTTTCAACAAAAACTATGGGCAAACTACAGCCCTATCGGCTGGAATCGACAATGCGAAAGGCGAATACATTGCCACCATGGACGGTGATCTTCAAAATGATCCCTCTGACATTCCCATGATGTTGGAAAAAGCAAAGTTGGAAAATTGGGACGTTGTGGCCGGAAGGCGGGTGAACAGGCAGGATGGGTTTGTATTGCGCAAGGTGCCTAGCAAAATAGCCAATTGGGTGATAAGAAATACGACGAAGGTTTATATGTCAGATTATGGATGTAGCCTCAGAGTTTACAAAGCCCACATTGCACAAAATCTTGGCCTATACGGTGAGCTTCACCGCTTCATTCCCGTACTGGCGAAGCAGGAGGGTGCTAAGATGACCGAGGTGGATGTCAAGCATCATCCCCGAATTCACGGAGTTTCGAAATATGGCATTAACAGGACCTTCAAAGTGATTGCTGACCTGATATTGATGCTGTTTTTCCAAAAATATTTTCAACGCCCAATACATATCTTCGGTACGGCAGGTTTGTTGGCCTTTGTGATCGGTGTGATTATTAATATTTATATGCTTATCCTAAAAATAATGGGTGAGGACATTTGGGGTCGACCTATTTTATTGGTTGGTTTTATTTTTCTTTTGGGGGGGATTCAGCTGATCACTACCGGCATTGTGGCGGAAATCATTGTAAGGACTTATTTTGAATCCCAAAATAAAAAAACCTACCGCATCAAAGAAATCCATCGAGGTGAATAGCAAAGTTCTTAAGCTGGCCCTTAAGATCATTCTTACTATAGGGGCCTTATATTTGGTATTCAGCAAAATAGAAGTTGATACTACTTGGCAAATTATACGCACCTCCCATCCTGGTTGGCTGGCATTGGCCTTGGTTTTTTACGTTGCTTCAAAAGTGTTTTGTTCTTATCGGCTAAACGGCTATTTCAGGAATATCGGTATTTTCTTAAAAAGCAAAGAGCACCTGCAGTTATATGCAATCGGTATGTTTTACAATCTTTTTCTTCCCGGAGGGATTGGTGGTGATGGGTATAAGGTGTACTTGCTTCGCAAAACCCACCAGATCTCAGCCAAAAAACTAATTCGGGCAGTTGTATTGGATAGAGGTAACGGGCTCGCCGTCTTGCTTTTTCTAATGTTTGCCCTTGCAATTTTTATGAATGTGGATTGGCCCTTGCCGATTAACATAACGTGGATAGGAATTATGGGATTGCTATTGATCCTTCCTGGTTTCTATCTGGTAATGATTCTTTTCTTCAAAGATTTCCTTGGATCACTCCTGCCGACAACGGGATTTTCATTTTTGAATCAGGTGCTGCAGGTAATCAGTGCGTATTTTATTCTGTTGGCCTTAGGTGTGACAGATCAATTCATTGCTTACTTATTTGTTTTTTTGGTGTCCAGTGTTGTTTCTGTATTGCCCTTGACTATCGGTGGTGTGGGCGCAAGAGAACTTGTATTTGTATATGCTTATGAATATGTTTCCATTGATAAAAACACTGCCGTGGCATTTAGTCTGATGTTTTTTGTATTTACTGCTTTGACTTCTTTAAGCGGTGTTTTTATGAAATTTAAACCAAACTGATATAAACCAAACTGATAATGGAGAGGGAAATTCAGGAGTTAGTAAACGGATCGTTAATCACCATAAAATCCGCCAATAAGGAATGCCTGCGCTCCTTGATTTAAATTTCGTTCATCGAGGATTCAGTACCGAAGCGTTTATGGAGTATTGTTCAGTTTCCGCAGTAGAAAGATTTCAGGGCTAACGCCCCTCGGATTTCGGGCTCCATTGATTTTTCTACTAAGATATCAGGGCTATGCCCCTAGTCTTCAAGAATTTATCCTCGTTCTTTGATAAAAATTAATGACTCCCTAAAGCTTGGTAATTCCGTCTTTTGCGCTGGGAAGGCATGACGACTTCGGCTCGTGGTCCACTATTGATCTGCAAATATATCGGCTTAATTTCCCCGGTGATTAAGTGTAATGTGACTTGTTTTGTGAATTTTTTACGAATAAAGCTATCTGTTTATTACGCTTTCTGCGCTTTACTAGAATCAGATGGTTAATGTCCGTTAAGATTTAGCTGTACCAAATACTTTTAAGCATCCCACCAATAAATTCTGTAACAAAATCCAGGGGCATAGCCCTGTCGTGTTACCCGTCCTGCTATCCAGATAGGCAGTTGGCATTAAAACCAACACCAAATTTTCAAGTAGCAACACACAATGATGCCTGAATTGTTTTCTTTTTCTTGATTAGAAACAAGTATATAAC
Organism: Lunatimonas sp.; assembly: GCA_035460985.1. Lineage (GTDB taxonomy): Bacteria > Bacteroidota > Bacteroidia > Cytophagales > Cyclobacteriaceae > Lunatibacter. The sequence goes on along the minus strand of DATHWC010000292.1, from coordinate 31,332 downwards.
CTTACAGTATCCAGGGGCGTACCCCTGGCATCTTAGTAGAAAAAGAACCTATCGGAGAAAATGAGGGGCGTTATCCCTGAAATCTTACCTGTCCTGCTAACCAAGATGGGATTTTGCGTCACAGCCCACGCTGAATTTGTAGAAGTGTATTAAGGATTTATTTTTAAAATGTGCATTTATTTAAAAAACAACGATTTAAGAGTTGCAAAAAATTTTTGTAAGCAAAAACTAGGGCGTAGCCAGATTTGCAACTAACGGGAATTACATGAGCCAGTCCAAATGCCGGACTAACCAATTATAACCGATCCCTGCTGCCACACCAATAACAACGATCAATGGGGACGGGATGCGGCTGAACTGAAGCAGCAGGTAAGTGCCAATGATAGCAAAAATATTAAACAAATTACTATCCATAGGCTCAAATAGCAAATAGGCGGCGGCCATCAGCATGCCGCAGCTAACTGCATTTATTCCCTCCAAGGCAGCTCTAACCGGTCGGTATTTTTTCAGTTCATCCCAAAACCGGATAACAAAAAATATCAAAAATGTGCCGGGCAGGAATATGCCGGCAGCGGCAACGGATCCTCCAAGAATAAAACCCGGGATGCCCCATTCACGCATGGACAACGCTCCAATATAGGAACTGATACTAAAGGTTGGGCCGGGGATACTCTGTGAAATGGCATATCCCGTAAGGAACTCCTCGGCGCTAAGGTATTTTTTATACTCAACAAACTCCGTAAAAAGGTACGGGACTAATACCTGTCCTCCACCGAAGATAAGACTTCCATTTCTATAAAAATTTTCAAAAAGCCGAATGGGTAAAATCCGGGTATAATGTCCAAGTACTGCCGCTCCGACCAATACTCCTCCCCAAAGGACAAAATTTCGCCACTGGATTTTAATTCCTATTTTTTCATCGATAATAGGCTGTTTCTTATAGTTGTGGGTAGTGATTAGTCCGCCCACTAACAACATAACCGGAAAAATAAATGGTGAATTGTAAAAGAAAGCCACAAAAGCCGCAATCATCATCAGAATGGCTGCTTCAGCGGTATGAATCATTTTGCGGATCGTAACCTGTGCCGCATAGATAATATAGCCGATTGCCATAGGCTGGATGAATTTGGCGAAATTAAGCGAACCTGGGGTATTTTCCTGTAGGTATTCTATAAGAATGGCCGTGCCAATCATCAAGATCGTCGCCGGTAAAATCCATACTAAAAGGGAAAGATATGCAAGCAGAGGTCCCCCAATTCGATAGCCTATTGCTGAAATTGTCTGCGTTGACGTAGGTCCGGGAAGTACCTGACAAAGTGCGTTTAATTCCAGTAGGTCTTTTTCTGAAATGAACCCCCGACGTTTGACCATCATATCGATGACCATGGCCAAAAAAACCTGCGGTCCCCCAAATGCGGTTAGGGAAAGTACTAATACATCTTTCAGATAGATATAATAACGTACTCTCCGTATCGTCATAGGCTATGTTTTTACAAGTTATTGTTATTCTGATTTTGCCTACAAGAAATCCAATCGGCCCTTTTTATTTAGGAGTTGATGATTGGATTAGCGTTTTTCAGGTTTTGAATTAAGAACTTTAATAAGTGAAATTTTATTTCTTCAAACCCAATTCCCTAAGCCTTTCGTCAAGAAACACACCCGCAGTGATATCCTCGTACTGTTTGGGATTATCATCATCCATGCAGCCTAATAAGCAGGAAAGATCCATCTCAGAGCGGGGATGCATAAAGAACGGGATTGAATACCTACTGCTGTTCATTTTGTCACGGGGCGGATTGACTACCCGGTGAATGGTCGATTTCAACGTGTTATTCGTAAGCCGTTCCAGCATGTCGCCGACATTAACTACAAGCTGGTCTGGAAGGGCAGTAATTGGGATCCATTCCCCATCTCTTCGAAGTACTTGAAGTCCGTCCGCACTGGCACCCATCAGCAGGGTAATCAAATTGATATCTCCATGCTCCGCAGCCCTCACCGCATCGGCGGGTACGGAATCCGGATTTTCTATGGGGAAATAATGGATAGAACGAAGGATAGAGTTTCCGTAGAGAACCTTATTTTCAAAGTAATCTTCGGATAGACCCAAATGCAAGGCGATGGCCCGCAGCATGTTTTTTCCTGCATTTTCTATCGCTGAAAATACTTCCAAAGATATCTCCCTGAATTCTGGGATTTCCTCCGGCCACACGTTTGCCGGATAGCTGGATTTTACGGAATCGGTATCTGGAATTTGGGATAGATCCTGTCCAACATGATAAAACTCTTTCAAATCTCCCGTGTTTCTGCCTTTGGCGTGTTCTTTTCCCTTTCCGGTATATCCCCGTTGATAACCTATTTCGGGATATTCATACTTGGATTTAATATCGTCTGGCAGCTGGAAAAACTTTTGTATGACTGCATATAACCTATCCTGAAGGGATTGGGAAAGTCCGTGGTTTTTTATGGCGACAAAGCCGATGTTTTGGTAAGCGTCCCCCAACTGCTCGACAAAAGCAGCTTTCTTTTCCTCATTGCCGGACGTAAAATCGGCCAAGTCCAAGGAGGGGACCTCTTGATATAAAATATCGCGCATATCTTGGTTTATTTATCCCGCAAGGTAAATTTTTTTAGGGTATTTTTAAATACCTTTGATCCATAATGCACCAAAACAAATGATTAAAATCCCATACTACCTTCTCATTTTTGCAACGGTCTGCCTAATAGCCTGTTCTCCCAAGCCCTCACAAGAGGAAACCTTAAGTGAGATTGTGGAAGAGGAGACGACTCCCGAAGTCCCAATTACTGTCACTGTGATGCCATCAGAGGCGTTTCCTGATGCGATGATTGAGCTATACAGACCACTTGGAAACGAGACTTTTTCCCCCGGAAAGGTGCCTTTTGAGTTTAACATCAAGAATTACCCCTTTGGACAACAGCGACCCCTGATGATCGCTATCAATGGGGGAGATCCGCAGGCATATCCGCAGGCTGTTTTCTCCAAGGAATTTAATGCCGGGACCTATCGCGCAGTGGCATTTTTGACGGATGAAAATGGGATGGCGCTGAAGGAGTTTGGCAATTTTGTTGACCGGGATTTTTTGGTGGGGCAGTCACGGCCTTTTCCCGCCGGGGATGAACCATACCTGATGGTCAATTTTCCACGCCAAAACCAAGAATATACTTTTGGAGATTCAGTCGTTGTGGATTTTCTGGTAGTCGGGGGTGATTTAAAGCTTGATGGGCTGGGTGTAGAAGTGAAGGTGGGTGACTTGGTTTATAAAGCCTCAAGTGCCGATGCGATTAAACTTGAAAACCTGTCAGTGGGAGAATATGTTGTCCGGATAGATTTGGTTAAAAATGACGGATCGGAATTATCCAATATCTTTGCATCTGCTAGTAGGAGGGTTGTTGTGAAGTAGGCAAAATCCAAAATTCCTCTTTAACCCTACTATATCCGGCTTAATTTTGAATATCCACTAACGGAAACTGAGGTTTAGGTTTCTAATAGCCCCCATACGCTTTTGCTTCCCTGATAATGTACAACTTAATTTTCTCCCAAGAATGTTTCTGGAACATAATGGGGTTGGGTTGGTTATCAGCATCTTCAAAATAAGTCAAACTTCGCAGTGCAAGCCACTCATTACCATCTGATATTTTTTCCCTGTAGAACGCAAATAACTCGGCCATTGAAAACTTATGAAGTAGAAAAAATATGTCAATAAAATCCTTTTTGGAACCTCGCTGAGTAATAGCCGCAATTTTCATAGCAGCGATATCTTCTAAAGCAGCAATCCTCAAGTCCCCCAAAATAAGGGGAGGTTTTAGCCACTTATAGGGATAATTCACAATATCAACCTTAATACCGTTAACTAAATATATCTGTATTGACTGGCTTCCTCCAAGCTTTTGAATATTATCAAACTTATTAAGAACATTCGTCAGGGATAATTCATCCATAGTATGTTTGCCAAATAGGTCGATATCTACCGAATTGCGGTGTCCAATTTGCAATGCTAGAGCGGTACCACCTACTAACCGAAGTGAATGGAACTCCTCGATAATCATCAAATCTTCTAATAGTGCCAAAAGCTCGGCTGATGCTGTCTCTCGGTATAGCATTTGAAATCTCCCTTTGGCAAATCTAAAACTACGCTTAAAAAGGCAATACTAAAATCATCAAGAACCCTTATATCCTTTACGATTTCTCTCATTTCCTCCTTTGAATATATCTTCTTTATTATCTCCCAATCCTCCATCTTACCATATCCCATAACACGTTCGATAATAAAACCGCTATGCGTATACCAATCTATATCCTCGATCGGAGTGTCCCAAAAAAGGTGGCTGGATAAAGACGAAATGTCGTATTTTGGTTCCATGTCGGCTTTCATTTCATAAATATATGTTTTTTATCCTTAAAAGAAGCCGTCGAATAAGCACATTATCTCCGTTGGGACACAACCGAATATCTAGTTCACTTCACTCCACCAAACTCCTAAGTACCGCCAGCGATTTTATTTCAGTAAAATTTTCAAGGTGTAACTGGTAAAACAGCAACACATCTTCCAGAAGAGCCTTTCGAATATGCTTTGGGATCAGTTCTGTGGATATAAACCTCTCCCGAATCAGTCGGTCCAAATGGGATTCCTTTGCCTGGTGTGGCGTACTTCCCCGGTGTACTGGCAATTGGTCATAAAAATTCCCGGCATCTTCCGGATCGAAGCCCAAATACCTCGTCATTTGAATTAAAAAGCTTATCGGATAAGTACCCAAAGACACCTGTTCCTTGTCCAACAATACGACAGCTTGAAATAAAAAATCAAACAGCTCCTCATTCTGATAGTCGTCATAGATGCATTTCCCCAAAACTTCGCCCATAAAAAGCGCAATCCCCGAGCGGTGAAAATCAAAGGGTACCCGCTGAAAGGCATAATCCAGCTTGGCTTCGGATATATGGTGGAGGGAACTTCCTTCCCGATCATAGACAACCAAGTCCAGTAAAGTAAGAGGTTGGTAAAGTGCCATCTTAGGTTTGGATTTGCTGCTGCGGATCCCGTTGACTACATAAGATTTTAGCCCCAGATCCCGGGTAAATATCCGGGTAATGATCGAGGTATCCCGATACTTGATATAGCTGATGACGATTCCCTTGGTTTTCTTTAACATCAGTGTACCAAAAATTTTCCGGCAGTCCGCTCCCTTCCGACCTGATCGATAACATATACCAAATAGACTCCCGGACCAATACGGTTTCCGGAAGGATCTCTTAGGTTCCAAGTGACCTTGCCGCCTCCCACAGCCATGGAAGCAACTACCCTACCCGCTGTGGTGGCGATTTTCAGCGTGGAAAAATCGGTAGTCCCCTCAATGCTTAGGACTCCGTTAAAGTCATTACGGATTGGGTTGGGGTAAATTTTCAGTGCCCCCAAATATTCCGCACTGCGAATGCTTTCCGCCCTGAAGGAAAGGCTTCCCTCAGAAGTGCTGATAAACAGTTCCCCGCTTTTTTCATTTAATGCCAAAGAACGGATCTCCGGGGAAGGTAAGGGGCTGTTTTGAACCGTGAAGTTCCGTATCAACCTTTCGAAATCCGGCCCAAAATGCCATAGACCCTGACTTTCTGTTCCTATCCAGATACTTCTATCCGGTGCGATCAAGATTTGGGTGGTGGCTGTGTTTGCCAATGCCAGACGGTTTTCAAAGATGGGTAATACGGCATTGACAGCTGATGAGGCATCAATTCCAGAAGCGTTAAAAAAATAGGCAATCCCCTGATTGGTAGCTATCCAAAGATTTTGATCGCTGTCCAGATAAATATCCCTCACCCATTGTCCCGGTAACGCTCCGTTATTTATTTGCGTTCCAAAGGTTCTGTTTAGTCCGTTTTCAGGGTTGAATACCCTTAATCTTCCACCGCCCTGCTGAGTTTCCAATGTCCAACAATTACCAAACCGATCAACTTGGATCTTATCAAAGCGCTGTAATCCGGCTACTTCATATCCAATAAATTGATCTTGTCCATCCCCGATAAGCAGGCGTGGGGTTGGCAGGTTGGCTCCGATAAATACTTTTCCATCCGGACTACCGGCTATGGCTCCTATTTCAACGCCGATGCCTAACAATGGATGGCTTACGGAGGAAATCACACCATCAACTTTTTTAAATAGTCCATTCTGAGTGCCGATGTAATTGATGCCAAGAACATTGGCAACAGTTTGAAGATTCTCTGGCGCTTCCCAGTTTTCCCAGTTTCCAGACGAAAAGACACCTAACTGCCGTTGGGTCGATTCATTGCCTGGATTTAAAGACTCTGAGGCGAAGGCGGCTGTCTGACCGTTAAGTTGTTTGAAATTGACCAATGAACTAGGTGGCCCCGATGGGTAAATTCCCTCAGAATCTCCCAACTTATAAACGCCCCTATCCGATGTGGCGAGGAAAACATCTTCTTGCGTTATCAAAAAGTCATTAAATGAATCATTGGGTTGGGAAGAAATGATTTCTAGGTTTCCGTTTTCGTCCAAGGCATAGATGGCATTATCCATGGAGAAATTCACCCATTCTTCGGATACTTTCAAATTCTCTACTCCAAATGTGCCTACTACCCATTCTAAGTTACCGAAATTCCACTGGTAGACTTGTTGATTTTGGCCTAGGAAGTAGAGTTCATCGTCGAAAGCAACTAGTTGAATAAATGGAGTCGTGGCTCCTAAATCCAAGTGTTCCCATTGGTTAAAATCGTTTAGGTTTGCCGATAGGCTTGCCCAAATCACCCCTGACTCAGTAAGGGCATATACGTTATTGTCCAAAATAGCCACGTCAAGAATAGGGACTTGGCTTCCGCCGGGGCCTAGATTTAGATAGGCAGATTCTATAAATCCCTCTGTAAGATTTATCCGTGCCAGGCCAAAATCAGCCGCCAACCAGCCTGTTCCATTGATGATACGTACTTTCCTTATGGTTTTTTCCGTGATTAGAGCATTGGTTCGGATATCATTGATACGTCGAATAGCACTTTCCGTGACCAAATCCATCGTACCGTCTGAATAGGTGATCAAGAGTGTTTTGGTAGTTTCGTCAAAAGATATTGACGAAAAATTATGTCCGTAGAGTCCATCTAATTTACTTAGTGTTTTTGGGGTTCGTTCGGATGTGGATAAATAAAACAAACTATTCTCCACCAATGCAAATACTGTCTCGTCCGAGCCGGTTAATTGCATTACATTTAGATGGGAAAGGTGAAACCGCCAACTGCCAACTGCTATATCTCCCTGTGCCAGACTAAAGTTCAACGTAGAAAGCGCAAGCAGGCAACCGAATAGAAGTCTAGGGTTGACCATCAAAAAAGCATTTTCTGCACCTGGCTTCATACGATTCTTTTTCACCCAACAGTACCTTACCCTTGTCCGGAGACAGCCGGAAACTAAAAGCTGCCAAATCCCCGCATTTCATGCAGATGGCATGCACCTTGGTCACATATTCCGCCATCGCCATCAGTTGGGGCATTGGGCCAAAGGGTTTGCCTTCAAAGTCCATATCCAATCCGGCCATTATTACCCGCTTTCCGGAACGGGCCAATTTTCCAGCTACCCTGACAATTTGTTCGTCGAAAAACTGAACCTCATCAATGCCCACTACATCGCAGTTTCCCGCCAACAGTATGATATCTTCAGCAAAATTTACCGGGGTAGACCGGATAGCATTCGAATTGTGGGAGACTACCTGCTCTACTTCATATCGAGTATCTAAGGCAGGCTTAAAGATTTCCACCTGCTGCCTTGCAATCAGGGCCCGGTTAAGACGGCGGATCAGTTCTTCTGTTTTTCCTGAGAACATGGATCCACAGATGACTTCTATCTGTCCTTTTTTTTCCTGGTTTCTGGATTTTCCCAGTGAAGGTTCAATAAACATGTAGGTGCTGTTTTCCCTTAATGCGAATGTGTTGGATATTGTTTAAAATTATTCGATAACTTTACTTTCAAATCCCAAAAATCCACATCCTTGGCATGGGGATTGTCCGGTTGGGAATGTACATCATCATTGAAATATAGAGAAAATGAGTCAAAGTATCGATCAAAATTACTTAAAAGAATATTCACTTCAGTTCACAAAAAAGATTTGTTCGCATTATTTTGATAATAAACAGTATCTGGTAGGTGAAGATATCATGCAATTAACTCCCAGCAAGCAGGTCAATTTGATGATAATCAAATCCTTGTTTATGGCTTGGCAGACGGAGCTGGAAGCATTGAAGAGTAACCCGTATTTTGACTATTCAGACCCAGAAGTGGAGGCTGTGCTTCAAGAATTCATGAATGTACTATCCCGGGCAATAAGAATAGAGCGTTCAGATTTTGAGCCACTTCTTCGACAAGCTGTGGAGGATTCTATTACCCTAGCGGCCGACCCGGTAGAATTTTTGGAGAATGAACTGGAATATAGTGCGGGCCTGAATTTGGAGGTATACTTTAAGGGAAACAAAAAATACATCAAATGGCACAAAACTCTCTGGGAAGCTTTTGTGCAGACTACTGAAAGATTTACCATTCCGGAAAGCTTATCCATGGCTTTTGATGAGCTGATGGATGAATATAGTGGAAAGCTCGAACCGGCGGATCAACTGCTTCAGCCTCTTCAAAACGTGTATCCTCTGCAAATGGAAAAATTGTTTTCCAGATCACAGGAGAAAGAAGAAATACAAGAAGAAAAAGTAGAGGCTCCGGTGTACAGACCTCTTCCCGAATTAAAGATTGCTTCTACTCCGGAGGTCAAAACACCGGTTTATGAAGAGACAGCTAGATCTATACGGTCAGAGAATAACGCCATTGATCCGGCTTTGGCCTGGGAAAGATTTGAACAGGACGAATACGGGTTTGTAAGGGGAAGTGTGCGAAAGCTTTCCGAAGATATAGGAATTAATCAGCGGTTTATGTTTACTAGAAAACTCTTCTCCGGTAATCCGGAACTGCTAAACGAGGCACTGTCCAAGTTGGATTCCAGTGAAAGTTTTTTTGATGCTGTAGAACTATTAAACCAAAATTTTCTTCCGGAATTGCAGTGGGATATCGACTCAGAAGAGGTCCATGAGTTTCTGTTTTTGATTTTTAGCAAATTTGAGGACAAAGAGTAATTTGAATGATTTGCAGCAACACTACGACACGCTGCATCATCAGGCATTGGATAAAATCCAATCTACGGGGTTTGAATTTGATCCTCTCATTGATGATGAATCTGACACCCGTCGGGGACTGACGCTGTTGTTTCGCCCGGAAAAACAAGTTCTGTATAAAATTCGGGGATTTCTCCGTGAAGTCAGCGGATTAGAACCTGATCATTACTTCTATAGGAATGCAGATATTCATATTACAGTGATGCCCATCATTTCCTGTTATGATGGATTTTCTTTGGACAGCGTGGACCCTCAAGCCTATATACAACTAATTGGGCAGTGCACACAGGATGTTGGAAGCTTTGACGTAGCATTTCGTGGAGTAATCTTTTCTCCCTCCTGCATTATGATAAAGGGATATCCCTTGGATGATTACTTACATAAGCTTAGGGAAAATCTACGCAGGGAATTTCCTAAGGTTACTTTGAAACAATCGCTGGACAAAAGATATTTGTTGCGTACTGCACATAGTACTATTGTACGTTTCAAAAAACCTTTACTGCACCCCGAAAAAATGGTAGAATTAGTGTCTGCCAATGGGGAATTGGATTTTGGAGTATCGAACGTCAGAAAACTTTCCTTTGTATACAACGACTGGTATCAGCATGAGGAGAAAGTCAGTGTTCTTCGTGACTATTTATTGCAATAGATAATAACCAAAGGGAACACTGAGGTAACACCGAGGACATCAAGAATTTTCTAAAAAACTCTGAGTTCTTTGTCTCTTCTTAGTGCATCTGAGGCCTACTTATCCAAGTAGTTTAATTTGCTACAGATGCACGGACGGTTTTTTTGCCAATTTAACGATAGGTTCTCCGATCTTTTATCTGTGTATCCGTGGCTTACCTACACACCTAGTTTAATTTGCCACAGATGCACAGATGGTATTACTCTCGAACGTGATCATGTGTTCATCTTCCTATATCTTTGAATCTGTTTTTTTGATAGACTGGGAATTATTAGTTTTTTCCAGATATTTTTACTTCGTCAATAAGAAAGATCCCCGTCGGTACCTTATCGTCAGCTCCCGGAAGTGGGGGCTCCGGATCCTCATTGGGAGTTTTTCGGTTGGGCAAATCCCGGTAAGGTCCTGTGCGAAAAGACAGACGTTCCACGGATTTGACCCCTTCTGCCAAAGCCGCCTTTTCCAGGAGTTTTTTGCCATTCAAAGAAAGGCTAAAGTGGCCAAAATAGGAGGCGTTTACATCAAGGGTTATGTTTTGCCATGTGCCTTTTTCGTAAGTAGAAAGGGTCTTTTCTACAGCGCCATCTTGTGCGACCAGGTTTCCGTTTTCAGCAAACCGCAATCGAACCGGCCTGTTTCCATATTGATCCACCGCATCTACTTCCAGCATACCTTTATTTTCATTCGGGATAAACACTTTAAAGGCTATGGACGATTCGGTACTTTCTTCAAAAATCCGAATAGCCCGGGCGTAGTCATAAGGGTCCTCGTCTTTAAGTTCCAAAGAGTGCCCAGTGAGATCTGGACTTTCCACAATTGATACGGGAGCCCAAAGGGGAGCGTAGATGTTCCATTCCGGCACCGCCCCTCCTTTGTCGAGGTTGTCAAAATTGTCATTGACGGGCCCCTGAATGGAATGTCTTACTGGAGTTGGAACCCGGCTAACCCACATATCTTCCTTGTTCATACTGTAGGTGAGCCACATGTCATTTCCGGGAGGAATGCCATTACCTGGGACTATTCCCCGGACGTAGCAAGGGCCGAAATCTTTCCATCTGCCGAAATACCTCCTCGGTGGAACCTCCCCCTGTACCAACACCATGTCGTCAAAGATAATCCCGTCATCTCCGGTCACCGTTATCATTGGGTAGCGGTATTCATCAAGGTCTATGGGGTTATAGACTAAGGCATAGCGGTTGTCAGGAGTTTGTTGACCCCAGACTTTACCGCCAGCCATGGTCAGGGTAGGAACTTTTATGGAATTGGAAAAGCTTTTGCCCCCATCGGTGGATAGGGCAGCATGCGATCTTTTCCAGAGTCCCACCATATTTCCGTCTTTCCGTTTGAAAAATGAAAAGGCTGATCCGCCATATTCGTCTCCATCATAAAACCCATCCAACCCTCTGTCTTCATCCCTCCATTGCAAGGTGATCAACCGGTCCCGCAGAAGAGCAGCGCAGGCGTCTAGAAAGCCGTTATCCGGAGAGGAGGTATAAAACGGAAAGCTTGTGTTGGATTCGTTCCATTTGGTGTGGGTGCTATAGCGGATAAAATAAATTGGACCAAAGGTGCCGTCCTTGTATATTTCACGAACTACCCTGCCAATTCCTCCTTCGAGAAACGGGTCTTCAGCATGGGCATAGAAGGCTAAAGTAAGCAGTCGGCCATTGGGGGCCACGTAAAAACCCATACGCTGATGCATCATGTAACCCGAATAGCCTTCCGGTACCTCAACCCCTTCCGGAGCCACATAGGGAGGGAAGATTACCGTCGGTTTGGACCATTTTCTTCCATCAGGAGAGCTTAAAAGTAAGGTTTGGCCCGGAGCGATATGCTCGTCAATCGGATTGCTTAGGTATTGCTGGTAAAATTTCCCCTCCCAATACGCCAGACTGGACGCGTGGTTATATGTCCAGCCATGGTCATCTGCTAGTTCAGGCTTTGTCCGGTTTACCCGAAGCGTTTGCCTGCTTTCTACACCTACGGCATAACGCAGCCGTCCTTCATGCAATGCCGGATCTATGGTCACTCCCCCTACGTACCTCACGGGTTCGTGAATGCTTCCCGTTTGTCCGATGACCAAAAACGGAAACCCGAAAGTCAATAACAAATACAAACAGGAACGTAGATTCAAATCCGGAAGAGAAGGTTTCATTCGAATGTTGTTAGAGTTTGATAAAAATTTTTTTCTTAAATAAAATATAAGCAGGGATGAAGTTTATTGCAACAAATAAAATGGCGTAACACATACTCGCAAATTTTATCGAAAAACCAATCCCTGTCATCAAGGCTAAAAACTGATTGTTTAAACCGCCAAGAATGCTGTCATTATAGAAAATAATGGAAAGTATATCTGCCAACACATACACGGTAATAGCATTGGCTCCGAAAATGATGCCTACGGAGGTGCCTTTTTGTTTGCCAAGGATATCTACCAAGAAGTATGTGGCTCCTAACACAATGAATCCAGCACCACCTGTAACCATTGTAAAGGAGCTAGTCCATAGATGTTTGTTAATGGGGAAGGTCAAGTTCCAAAGCAATCCTAACAAGACCAAGGGAACTCCAATAGCCATCAGGTAGTTGGCTTTTTCATTGGGGGTTTTTGTGGTTAGGAGAATTTGTCCCGCCAGCAAACCCAAAATTCCTGTAACAATCGCGGGCAGGGTGCTAAAGAATCCTTCGGGATCCCAGGTCCCTTCCCACATTTTTCCGGGAAGAATATAGGTGTCCATCCAAGCCGCTAGATTTACACCTGGCTCCAGCATTGGAGTACCAACACCAGGGGTAGGGATCAAAGTCATTGCCAACCAATAAAAAACAAGTATTCCGGCACCCAAAACAGCCTGCGTTTTCCATTTGGTGTTTAGAAATAGAAAGGCACAGGCAAGGAAAACAATAGCTATACGCTGTAACACCCCCGCAATGCGCATATCTGAAAAGTCGAAATTGGGAATTAGGTTTAAGAAAATGCCAACCAAAAATATTTTAATGGACCGAATAATGATTTTCTTGTACATGTCTCCCTTTGGAGTACCTGTCTGTAGTCGTTTGGTGTAGGCAAACGAAATAGAAACCCCCACAATAAACAAAAAGAAAGGGTAGATAAAGTCTGTGATGGTAATTCCGTTCCAGGTGGCGTGTAATAATGGGGCGTATACATGGTCCCAAGTTCCGGGGTAATTGACCAAAATCATAGCCGCTATGGTAAACCCCCTCATGGCATCGAGAGAGATCAGGCGGGTATTTTGTGCTGTCATATGTTTTTTTAAAGTGGTGGATAGTCCCTTTATTACTCGCATGCGTATTATTAGGGCTATTTAACTTGACTGATTTTATGCGTAAAATAATTGTAGGATTTCTAACCGCCATAAACTTTATTTTTCACTCCGGGTGTCAGCAATATACTTCTTGGGAAAACCAAATAAATGATATCCACATTTCCTGGGAGCTAGTGAGTAATTTTGCTGGGGAAAGCGGACAGTTTGACGCTAAATTTACGTTTGAAAACAATTCAGGCATAGATTTGGGCAATACTCATTGGAAACTCTTTTTCAATATGTCCCCCCGGCCCATCTTACCCTATTCGGATGAGTCAATTGCCAAAATTACCCATATCAATGGGGACTGGTATTCACTCACTCCTGGGGCAGGATTCAACCTGCCTCAAGGCGAATCATTAAGCATAATCTATAAAGGCAGTGAAGGAGTCATCAAGGAGACAGATGCACCAATGGGCCTTTACTTTGTGTTCTATAATGACCAGGGAGATGAAAAGGAAATTCTTCCTTTTTCCAATTTTTCAGTTACCCCCTTTACTAGGGAGGAACAGCTACTGAGAGGGGACATGGATCACGAAGAACCTTCATCGCCTGCTAAATGGTACGAGGAATTCTCAACAATGGAATTAATTCCTGAAGATCAGCTTCAGTTAATTATCCCCACTCCCTACGATATACAAAAAGGGGAAGGAACTTTTTCTCTGAAAGCAGGCGTGGACATTCATTTTGATAAAGGTTTGGAGGCTGAGGCCAGTTACCTAAGCGATAAGTTACGCGAGATTTCCGGGGTTTCTTTTGATAATAAGGAAGGGATAGAAGCAGATGCAATCATCCAACTTAGTGTCGGTTCCATTCAGGTGGGGGGAAAATCGACCGAAGCCTATGAGTTGGTGGTAAATGACGATGGAATTTCTATTGTAGGTGCAGATGCCGCTGGCGTATTTTACGGTGTGCAGAGTCTGTTGGCTTTGTTGGGACCAGCCGCCTTTCTGAATCCTGTGCTGCCCTTACAAATACCGCAAGTTAGTGTAAAAGATGCTCCCAGGTTTCATTTTCGGAGCTTACATTTGGATGTCGCCCGGAATTTTCAAAGTAAGGAAACGATTCTTCGCATGCTAGATATGATGGCTCATTATAAACTCAATCATTTCTTGTTTTATACCACAGAGGATGAGGGATGGAGACTGGAGATCGATGGACTTCCGGAACTTACTGAAGTAGGAGCACAGCGTCAGCATGTGTCAAATATGAATGAATCAGCATTGCATCCGGCATACGGTTCGGGTCCTTTTCCATATATGGAGGGTGAAAATGGCAGCGGATTTTATACCCGGGAGGATTTTATAGAAATATTGACCTACGCCAAAAAGCGACATATTACCGTCATTCCAGAGCTTAACTTTCCGGGGCATGCCAGGGCGGCAATCAGGTCCATGGAAGCCAGGTACGAAAATTACATGAAAGAAGGTGATGAGGAGGCGGCAAACGAATACCGCTTAATCGATCCGGATGACACCTCGGTTTACCTTTCTGCCCAAGCATTTAAAGACAACACTGTTTCAGTAGCCAGAGAGTCAACATATCGGTTCTATGAAAAAGTAATGGATGAAATAGCCAAAATGTATCAAGAGGCTGGTTTGACCCTGACTAAGATCCACGCTGGTGGTGACGAGGTACCGGAAGGAGCTTGGACGGCATCTCCCATGGCTGCCGAACTGCTGAAGGAGCTACCGGAAATTGACGACCCTAAAAATCTGCAGGCCTATTTTTTCCGTGAACTACTGAAAAGACTGGAGAAATTGAATGTGGAGGTGCATGTGTGGGAGGAGATGGCCTTAATGAAAACACCAGAAGGAGCCTATGTGCCCAATCCGGAGTTTGTGGGCAAGAGAGTGATACCTTATATATGGAACAATATGTTTGATTACCCGGACCTAGGCTATCAGCTTGCAAATGCGGGTTATGAGGTGGTTCTCTGCAACGTGTCAAATTTTTATTTCGATCTGGCCTACACCAATGATCCCAAAGAGCCTGGCTTGTATTGGGCCGGTTTTGTTAACACCAAAAACACCTGGACATTTGCCCCATTCGACTGGTTTAAAACCACCTTTCGGACATCTATGGGAGAACAGATTGATACCGAACAAGCCTCCAAAGATATGGTGCAGATCCGATCAGATGCCCAGAAAAACATCATCGGAGTGGAGGCTCAGCTATGGAGCGAAACCATCAAAGGGCGTGACATGGTCGAATATTATACATTTCCAAAGATTATTGGCTTTGCCGAAAGTGGATGGGCAAGGGAACGGTCTTGGGAAAGCCAAAGCGACGTGTCTTTAAGAAATTCACATATTCACGAAGGATGGAATACCTTTGCCAATACTATTGCCCAACGGGAATACCCCAAACTGGCCAAGTGGAACGAGGGATATACCTACCGAATCGCAGCACCTGGAGCCAAGATCGATGATGGACTGCTTTATGCCAACGTTGAGTTTCCCGGTCTGGAGATTCGATATACGCTAGATGGGTCTGAACCAACTATCTATTCCACTGAATATAAATCCCCTGTTTCCGTAGAAGCCGTTGTAAAGCTTAGGGCATTTGACAGGAGTGGCAATTCCAGTAGCACCACTCAAGTGATGCCATTTACTTTTGAAATTCCAAAAAAATGAAGTCTAGTAATTCTGTATCGGGGACAATGGAATAGTCTGCTGATTATTTTTGATTTACCGTCATCAGAGGTGAATTTAATGTAATCAAACAAAATTGACCGATCGATTTGTCGGCTTCAGCATTTTATTCAGAATATTATTTCTATTAGTTACTGCATAGAATCTGAAAAAGTCACTGAGGGAACATAAGGATAACGCAGTAAGGAAATATTAAGAATCCTTAATAATTAGTGGGTTTTGTTAACAGTAATTTAATTTTGTACCATTTTCAAGGGGTAATGTTTAATTTTTCATCAAGTTATTATGGCCTTACTTGTAAGCTATTCATTTTCAAGGTGGAGGGAAATCCTTAATTGCGCAAATTGAAGATTAATATACGTGATTTGCGCAGATTATTTTTCACAAAAATAGGATATTCATAAAATCATTTGCGCACACCCACAGTCTGATTGGTAAGTAGAGGAGTTTGGATGTGTCGGTCTTAAATGAAATACTAAATCTGTAGTTTATGGAACAGCCTGACAAAAGTTTATTGGAAGATTTTCGAATGGGGAATAATAAGGCCTTCGAAAAGATTTATCAGTATTACCGCGTACCGGTGATTAGGTTCAGTATATCCATTATCAAGGATGAACAGGAGGCGGAGAATATCTATCATGAGGTATTTATGAAAATCTTGAAAAAGCGAAAGAACATCAAGCCTGAACTTAATTTCAATTCCTATGTGTTTACCTCTGTGAAAAATGAGATTTTTGACTACCTGAAAGCAATGAACAGGAACAATTGTCTCAAGGAGCGTTTTTGGGAAAGGTTGCAACACATACAAAATGATTGTGATCAGGAAAAAGAAGACAATCTCAACAAACTCGAGACGGTCATAAAATCCTTATCTCCTAAGAGAAGGCAGATTTTAGAGATGAATTATTTCGAGAAGAAGTCTTATAATGAGATTGCCGATATTCTGATGATTTCAAAAAATACGGTAAAAAACCAGTTAGTTAAGGCCAAGTTTATAATCAGAAAAGAAATGGAATAATATTAAACGGAGTTTGAATGAAAAGCATCATGAATTAATAGAACTTTAACAGGAATCCTTTTTTGCCGATTTTTGTATAACCTTGGGATTATCTTCAGCCGTCTGCCTTTGGCTCCATATTAAATAATATATAATCCCTCCCTGGGAGAGTGCCAGTATGCAAGCCACCTTAACTTTTTATAGCAATCAATATTCAATTTCCAGCATTCGCTTAATCCAATCAAATGGCATTAAATCAGGATGCGGGGTTTTTGAAAAATAATATTAGGAATTCAAATTTAAATATAAGCCTAATAGAAAATAAAGATATATTTTTGAATGGATAAGGCCAACTTCCACTATGGTTATGCCTAGCTTGGATTTTGGCAGCAGTTTGAAGAATTTAGTCCTATCAAAAATGTTAATGATGATTCAAATTCAGTTTATAAAGAAATTAAAGAACAGTAGGGTAAGCAGAAAGAAACCGACCATTTGTTATAATGGGAGTTTTCGGGCCTTAATCAGTGCTAGATGCCGGCTTTTTGCTTTTTGGAGTATGATTAACCTCCCACCTGTGGTTTTTAATTCAAAACCAGGTTTTAAAGGCCTCCACATGGTGTCGGGCGTTTTCCTTTATATTTTATGTCTTGGGTTTCCCCTACAAGCCCAATCTAAACCATTTTTCGAAGATCAGGTTTTAAGGGCCGGAGCAGCAGCTTCCAAAATCACCCCACCGATAGGAAGCATTATGGGAAATTCCTATGGAATAACAGTCTCTGAAGGAATCCATGACGATTTGTATGCTAAAACCCTCGTTTTTGAAACAGATGAAACAAAAGTAGTATTTATTGCTTTAGACCTAATCAGTTTGCCCCATCAAGTGGTTATGGAGACCAGGGAGCTTATTTTCCAGAGAACGGGTATACTCAGGGAAAATATAGTAATGACGGCCACCCACGTTCATGCAGGACCCCAGATGAATCCGTTATTTTGGGATGCAATTGGTGGTCTGCCCAGACAAAAAAGTGAAGAATACCTGAAGCGTCTTCCTGAATTGATTTTTGAAAGTGTAGGCAAGGGAATTCAACTTCTTCAACCGGTCAGGGTTTCCATAGGCAAAACCAAGCAGAATTCTGTTAATTTTAACCGGCGGTTTTTAATGAAAGACGGTAGTTTCAGAATGAATCCGGGACGATTGAACCCAAATACAATAAGGCCTGCGGGGCCTGTTGATCCCGATTTTTCCATTGTACTGTTTGAGACCATGGAGGCAAAACCAATGGCCGTTCTGGTTAATTTTGCCCTGCATGTTGCTGTAGTAAGTGGAGACCAATTCTCTGCGGATTTTCCAGGAAAAATTTCCGACCTGATGAAGGATGTTTATGGGGAGGATATGGTTACGGTTTTCACCAATGGCACTTCCGGAAACATTAACCATATCAATGTTAATCTTCCCAATTCACTGGAAGGATACAAGGAGGCTGCACGAATAGGAACTATTCTGGCGGCGGATATAATGAAGACGTTGCCCACGCTTCGTCAAATACCGATACATGATCTTAAAGTCAGGACTGAACCTGTGATTTTGCCAGTCGAATCTGCCTCCGAAGAGGAGGTGAAATGGGCTGAGGAGATCATTGACCAATACGGTAGCGCATCACCACCGCCTTTCAATGATGTCGTAAAAGCCTGGAGAATTCTGGATGTGTCCAGTATGGAAAGGGACGGGATTCGCACCACTACCGTGCCATTGGTCAGTGACGGATCTGCCCTGCAAAGCGAGGTTCAGGTCATTGCCCTCGGAGATGAACTGGCCTTGGTGGGCTTCCCAGGGGATGCGTTTGTGGAGCTAGGTTTGGGCATCAAATTAAATTCCCCCTTCCCATTTACCATTGTGAATGAGCAATCTGCCAATGGTACCATCAGTTATGTGCCTAACCGAAAAGCTTTCCCTGAAAGTGGTTACGAAGTTATAAGTGCACGTTTTGAACAGGGAGGCGGTGAAATATTGGTAGATGCAACAATCCGCATTCTGATGGAACTTTATGGAATGAAATAATTTTTTGGTCAAGATAGTTTGATTACGTTTTAAGTATTGACAAAATTTAAAAGGGATCGGGGTAAAGTAGAAAACCCGGCCTGTCAGCATGGATAGGATACAGTGAGGCAGTATTGCGCGTATATCCATGAATAACCGATATGCTTCCCATTTTTAAGGTAACCAGTCAACCAACCTGGGTTCGGTGGTTATGATAAGCCCATTTTAAACGCGTGTTTCATTCGTATCAACAGGTCCGAATAGTGACGCTCAATCCAATAATGGGACGGGGAAATTGAATTATATGTCTTTACTCATATTGTTTAAAGGTCCTTATTCGGGATGGTACAGTGTTGCCATTGTGCGAACGAATAGATGGCCGGGTTGTAATAATCTGGCGATTTGGCGAATTCCGAAAGATAGTACTTGCCTTACGAATAAAAATATAGGATTAACAGCAATGAAATAGATAATTTTGAAATAAATAATTTATTACCCACCAACTCCAAACTGGATCAATTATAAAAAGGCAAATCAATTAAAACGAACATCAAATAGACAAAAACGCCGGGGATAATTCCAGTTATCCCCGGCTTCTAGCGAAGTTTCTACCTAACAGGACCTAAATCTGTATATGATAGAAGTAAAAATGATATTGTAATCATTTCTCATTCACAACAACAATAGTATGAAAAAATCCTTTTACAAACTACTTAATGGAATAATAAGGTATTCTTGCCTCGTTATTATAACTCCATTATTAATGCCAATATCTGGCTTTGCAAACGGTAAGGTGCCGGAAACACCGCCTTTAGAGGTTTCCGAGTCATTATTAGAAATAGAAAGAGATAAGCCCCTTTTTATCAATGTAACCGGAAAAATAATTTCTTCAACGGATAGCCAGGGAATACCCGGTGTCAGTGTCTTGGTCAAAGGTACTTCAATAGGTACAGTTTCCGATGTTGAAGGTAATTATGCCATTGACATACCACCTGGGGAAAATATTTTGGTATTTTCATCCATAGGATATGTTCCCCAGGAAATCGAAGTGAATGAAAGGACCGTAATCGATATAGTCCTATCCGAGGATCCGTTGGGTCTGGAGGAGGTCGTTGTAGTTGGATATGGTACCAGAAAAAGGGTAAATTTAACCGGGTCCGTTGCTTCGGTAGGCAGCGAAGCTTTAGAGAAGAGAACTGTACCCAAATCTTCTATGGCATTGCAGGGCCAAATGAGTGGTATCTCTGTGCGACAAGGCTCAGGTAATCCCGGAAAAAACAGTGCCTCCTTATTAATAAGGGGTCAGGGTACGTTTAGCTCGGCCGGAAACGCCCCACTGGTGCTTGTGGATATGATAGAGGCTTCATTGGATGATGTGGACCCAAATGATATTGAAAGTGTTTCTGTCCTTAAAGATGCTGCATCAGCGGCTATTTTTGGATCCAAAGCTGCAAATGGGGTCATCTTGATCGAAACCAAAAAAGGCAAATCAGGTACACCTGTATTTAGATATAATGCTTATGTAAGTACCCAGTCACCCACTATGATTCCCGAGATGTTGAATTCCTGGGAATATGGACTAGCGGTGAACGAAAACAACCGGAACCTAGGTCAGCAGCGAAGGTATACCGATGAGGAAATCGAGCTGTTCCGTGCAGGGACAGATCCAGCCTACCCCAATTTCGACCACATCGGCTATTTGTTTGGTTCAGGGCGCGGAGTGGAAACAAAACATGACCTATCTGTCAGTGGCGGCACGGCAGAAACACAATACATGTTTTCTCTTGGCTACTACGACCAGCAGGGTATCATCAAAAAGAACAATGCGGACCGGATTAATTTACGGCTGAACCTGGACAGCAAGTTGAGTGATAGATTAAGTGTAAGTATCAAATTGGCAGGGAATAAAAACAGCACCAATGAGCCATCTGCTCCATATGGAAATGGTGGTATAGGCAACATCATTGCCGGTGCCATGAGAAATGCCAATGCCATTCCGGGGTTTACTGAAGACGGGCTTTATGGCAGAAACGAAACCCTTCATCCGGAAGCGGATTTAAATAGCCAATCTTTTGTAAGTGGGGAACTAACAAGCATCTATAGTAACGGTAGCCTAGTCTGGAAAATCACAGATGATCTGAAGATTACGGGGCAGGCAGGGTATACCCAAAATCTGGCGGAATCCAAAACTTTTATTGCCAAGTATCCCATTACTTCCTCCTATGCCATCCAAAGGAACAGCCTTCGGGCAGCTTGGAACCAAAGTACCGCCTTGACGCTACAATCCTTTCTGGAATACAATAAAACATTGGACAATCATTCCATACAGGTCTTATTGGGTAGGTCGGCACAGGCTTTCGGCTCTAAATATTTGGGTGGGTTCAGGGATGAATTCCCTAACAATGAGATTTATGAATTGGATGCAGGGGCAACTGTCCGAGCTACCAATACCGGCGGAGCGGCAAGAAATACCCTTTCCTCCTATTTTGGGAGATTAAACTATGCCTTCGATGACAAATACTTGATTGAGGCCAATTTCCGGTATGATGGTTCCTCCAGATTTCCCGAAGATCGAAGATGGGGTTTATTTCCTTCTTTTTCTGCCGGATGGCGGCTGTCCCAAGAGGGATTTTTTCAGAATGCCCTCCCATGGGTATCCGACCTGAAAATCCGTGGATCCTGGGGAAAATTGGGTAACCAATCTGTTGCCAATTATCCTTACCAGGATCTCATAACCCTTGGACAGAATTACCCATTTGGGGATGTTCTGATGGCGGGTGGAGCGGTTACGAGAATCGCCAATAGGCAAATTACCTGGGAAACCACTACGATGACCAATATAGGGATCGATTTATCCCTGTTAGAAAACAGATTGGCCTTTTCCGCAGAATATTTTGTGAAGACCACGGATGATATTCTTTACCCAGTATCTGTTTCCACCTTATTGGGAGCGACACCCTCCGAATCCAATGCAGCAAAGGTAGAGAATAAGGGCTGGGATTTTGACCTAAGCTACAGGAATTCAATAGGAGAATTTACATACGGCGTATCCGCAATTTTTTCAGTGGTAAGGAACCAAGTATTGGAACTGGCCAATCTGGAAAGAGATATACCCAGAGGTTTATTTGTGGGTCATCCTATCGGAAGCAGATATGGTTTTGTGAGTGATGGTTTGTTTGTAAATGAAGAAGAGATCCTAAACTATGCCACTCAGCCGTTTAATAACTTGGCAATCCCCGGAGGGATCAAGTATGTAGACATTAGCGGACCCAATGGGGTACCTGACGGAGTGGTGAATGCCACCTATGATCGAACGGTTATCGGCCAACCTCTACCCATTACTACTTATGCACTCACACTAAACGGTGCATTCAGGAATTTTGATTTCAACCTGATGGTGCAGGGAGAAGGAGGAAGGAATGCTTTTGTGACACTCGGTCAATTCTTCTTCCCGCTGGAAAACAACAGCAATGTTCAAAGAGACATGTATGAAAACCGATGGACCCCGGAAAATCCTGATCCCAATGCCCTTTATCCAACCATCATTGCCACTGCTGCAGGATTTTACAATTCTAACCCAGTGGACTTCTGGAACAGGGATGCCACTTTTCTGAGATTGAAAAATGCTCAGATCGGCTATACTTTGCCAGGGGGATTAATTGGTGGTTCCTTCTTGGACAATGTACGGTTCTATCTAACCGGCGAAAACCTTTTCACCATCACCAAATTTTATAAAGGATGGGATCCGGAAATGCAGACTGGTGGCGCAGATTGGTTTTATCCACTTGTCCGGTCCTATGTGGCAGGGGTAAATGTTAGGTTCTAAAACAGAAGATTATTATGAAGACATATAAAAAATTGAGATTAATTGGTGTTCTGTCCATCCTGATTTTGATGGGACAGACTGGTTGTCAGGACTGGCTGGATGAGCAGCCCTTGGTCCAATTGTCAGAAGGATCCTTTTGGAACAGTGAAAGTGATGGACTGCTGGCCTTGACTGGTATTTATAACGGCAGCAATGTGGGTATAAACGCTTATACCAACGAACTGTTGATTTTGTCCAGTGCGACGGATGATTCCAGTTATAAGTTTGGTGCCGTTGGGAATATTTATAGTGGCTACCTTAGGGCGGCTGATACCCAGGTGGTATTGGCCATTTGGCAAAGAGCTTACAGGACCATTTTCAAAGTCAACTACTTTCTAGAGAACATTGACAGGGTGGAAATGGATTCAGCTCTTAAGGCACAATGGATAGCTGAGGCCAAATTTTTAAGGGCCTACGAATATTTTTACATGTCCATTCTTTACGGTGGGGTACCTTTAATCACCAGTGTGCTGACTATTGAGGAAGCCAATTCCCAAACCCGTAATTCCCTGACCGAGATCGTTGAGTTTTCTATTCAGGAACTCACTGCGGCTGCCCAGGATCTTCCTGCCACCAGGCCGGCAAGTGAAAGGGGCAGAATTTTGAAAGCTGCTCCATTGGCCATTAAAGGGAGATTGTTAATGATCCATAATAGATGGTCTGAGGCAGTAAGTACTTATGAGGAAATTATTGGACTAGATGCACATCAAATAGACCCAAGGTACAAGGCAATTTTTGAGGAGGAAGGGGAGACCAGCAGTGAAATCATCCTTGCTACCAATATGATTGCAGGCCTGTATGGAAATACCCATAATCAGAGAAACCACCACCCGGAATTCTATGGGGGATATTCAGAGGTCAACCCCTTTCAGGGAATGGTGGATGCTTTTTTAATGACGGATGGCCTTCCCATTGAAGAATCCCCATTGTATGATCCTCAAAACCCTTTCGACAACCGGGATCCAAGGCTTTACGCGAGTGTCTTTCTGCCGGAATATACTGAATTCAGGGGCCGGTTGTTTTTGGCCCACCCCGATCGGACTGGCGATAACATCGCTGCTTTACCCGGTGCAACAGGATATGGTTGGAAAAAATATGTGACCGAAGATTTTGCAGGGGATTTCGGAAGTTCCGGTGATGACGTTATCCTGGTACGCTATGCTGAAGTCCTTTTAAGCTATTTGGAGTCGAAAATCGAGAATGGGGATAATATCACCCAAGAGCTCCTTGACCAAACAATCAACCAAGTGAGAGGAAGACAGGAAGTGGGAATGCCGCCAGTTACCGAAACGGATCCGGCCCAGCTTACCGAAATCCTGCGGCGGGAACGGAGGGTGGAATTCTGTATAGAAAGAGTTATCCGGTACATGGATATCCGTAGGTGGGGAATATTTCTAGAAGTAATGAACAGGCAATTCTATGGAATGAAGCTTACGGATGATGCGGATAATTATGAAGATTATACGGTGGAAACATCCGGGCGATTCCGGGGTCATTACAAAGTAATCAATAAGACAGGAACAGTAACCCAGGATATGGCTTTGATCCCTATTCCCTTGTCCGAAATTGATCTCAACCCGGCTCTTGAGCAGAATCCCGGATATTAACCCTGACTATTGCTAAGGGTTAATTATGAAAACATTGAGGGGGAGGAACAGCGGTTTTATTTCCAAAACACTGGATATGCGTTATCCTCCCCTCTTAAACTAAAACCTTTTGAAAAATCATAAACATACAACTCAATTCATTCAAGTGACTGATATCAACAAAATAGTAAGAAGGGATTTTGTCAAAAACCTTACCTACAGTGGCCTTGGACTGGGACTGTTGGGACAGTCAGCATTTGCCATTGCCAAAAGTGTCTCTCCCGCGGACATCAAAGTTGGACTTGTAGGTTTGTCCGTCCACAGTGCAGCCTTTTCCCGGATATTGAACGATCCCAACAAAAAGAGCGATCTGAACGGATGCAGAATGGCCGCTTTGTACCACCCACCCGGTAATCCAGATGTGGATTTTTCCCAAGAGCAGCTCGAGGGCTTTCAAAAGGAAGTATTGGAGATGGGGGTCAAAATTGTCGGTTCCATGGAAGAGCTGATTGATCAAGTGGATGTAGTGATGATAGAAACCAATGACGGCAGACCGCACATGGAGGAAGTACTTCCTGCCTTGAAAGCTGGCAAACCTGTATTTGTTGACAAACCTGTTGCCGCCGATCTAAAAGGAGTAATAGAAATTTACAGAACTGCCGAAGAATATGGGGTTCCTATCTTTTCGTCTTCGGGATTAAGGTACTTGGAGACTGCCCAGCGCATCCAACCCGCCCAAGTATTAAGTGCCCACACTTTCAGTCCTGCGGCTTTGGAAGCGAGTCATACAGACCTGTTCTGGTATGGGATCCATGGCGTAGAACTACTCTATACCGTGATGGGCCCAGGATGTAGGGAAGTGCAGCAAGTGAAACATAACGATACGGAAGACCTTGTAATCGGGTATTGGAAAGACGATAGGATCGGGGTTTTCAGAGGGATCAGAAAGGGGAAGCGGGATTTTGGCGGTACGGTTTTTAAGGAAAATGAAATTGTTAACTTGGGGACATTCACCGGTTATCGGCCACTGGTAGTGAAAATCGTAGATTTTTTCCTTCAAAACAAATCACCGGTGCCGGTAGAGGAAACCTTGGAAATTTATGCTTTTATGCAGGCTGCCCAAGAGAGTAAGGAAAAGAACGGGAAGAAAATTAGTTTGGATAAAACATTACAAAGAGCATATAAATAAAACCATTGAACTTTTAACCATAAATTAAAAATTATGAAAAAATTGAATGTTGGAATTATTGGATACGGCTGGGTAGCCACCGCGCACATCAAAGCCATCAATTCAGGCGAAGGCGCGCAGGTTTCTGCGATTTATTCCTCGAGAAAGCAGGATGATGCAGAATTAAGTAAAACCTGGGGGTCTGAAATAAAATCCTATACCGACTTGGATGAGATGTTGAAGGATAGTAGCATTGATGTGGTCTCCATTTGCAGTTTTACTTTTCAACATACCGAACATGCCTTAGCTGCGGCGAGGGCAGGCAAACATATCATATTGGAAAAACCAATGGCATTGTCCTGGGAGGATTGCCTGGAAATAGAAAAGGCTGTAAAGGAGGCAAATGTCAAATTCTGTATTTGTTTTGAATGTAGGTATTCTAATCAGTTTATTTCTACAAAAGAAGTAGTAGACCAAGGACTAATCGGTGACCTACATTATGGTGAAATAGATTACCTACACGGAATTGGACCCTGGTATGGACAGTTTGAATGGAACGCCAAGAAAACAGGAGGAGGAAGCTCCCTGCTTACCGCGGGTTGCCATGCACTGGATGCTCTGCTGCTGTTCATGGGGTCAGATGTAGAGGAAGTTACCAGCTACGACACCAAAACCAAAAGCGAGATATTCAAGCCTTATGAGTATACAACTACAAGCGTAACGATCCTGAAATTTAAAAGCGGGAAAATTGCCAAATGTGCGGCTAGTGTGGATTGTCTTCAGCCCTATTATTTTCATACCCATCTTTTTGGGAGTGAAGGATCCATTCTGGATAATAAATTCCACTCCAACAAATTAAAATCCGATAAGTCCCGGTGGAGTGAACTATCTATGAAAATGCTGGACTCAGGTG
Source organism: Lunatimonas sp. (assembly GCA_035460985.1). Lineage (GTDB taxonomy): Bacteria > Bacteroidota > Bacteroidia > Cytophagales > Cyclobacteriaceae > Lunatibacter. The sequence continues at coordinate 4,940 of DATHWC010000292.1, read as the reverse complement.
ATGTTGCAGATCATCCTTACCAATTGCAGTTTGACACTTTCTTTGAATCCATTAAAAATGGCAGTGTAATGCCCTTGACAGGTTTGAAAGAAGCAATGAAAACCCATGAAGTAATTTTTGCTGCTGACAAATCAGCCTCAACAGGAAAAAGTGTAAAGCTTTAAATGCATGGATAAAATAGCTATGGCAATTGCTGCACATCCTGATGACATTGAATTTATGATGGCTGGTACATTGGTGTTGTTGAAAAATGCCGGATATGAAATACATTATATGAACCTTTCTACCGGAAACTGTGGAAGCACGGAAAACGATTCCATAACCACTGCCCGGATAAGATTGCTGGAAGCGCAAGATTCCGCCCGAATTTTAGGGGCGGTGTTTCATCCTCCGATCTGTAATGATTTTGAAATATTCTATGAGTTGGAAGCCCTTAAAAAATTATCGGGAATAATCCGAAAGGTAAAGCCCAGTATCGTTCTGACCCATTCTCCCTTGGATTACATGGAAGACCATATGAATGCTTGTCGATTGGCTGTTACCGCTGCTTTTGTAAGGGGAGTGCCCAATTTTAAAGCTCCTTTTCCAGCTGTTACAAATTATAATTGCGCAGTATATCATGCCCTACCACATGGGCTTATGGATCCCTTGGGCCAAACAGTAATACCTGAGATTTTCATAGATACTGAATCGGTTCATGCTATCAAAAGGGAAGCTTTAAATGCCCACAAAAGTCAAAAAAACTGGTTGGAGGACAGCCAGAAAATGGATTCATATATAGCGGCTATGGAGGATTTTTCCATGAGAACAGGAAGTATGTCTGAGGAGTTTTCCCATGCGGAAGGTTGGAGAAGAAGAACCCATTTTGGGTTTTCTGATCCTGATTTTGATCCACTAAAAGGTTTGGGAAAAGTGTATTGGCCAAGTATTAATAGAATTGGGATCAAAGAATCTAAAAATTAAAATCATCATTATAATTTATAAAAAAATGAGAAAAAGAAGTTCGATTGCTCCTGACTGGTGGGATTATACCACACTGGATCTTGGAAGTAAAATCACAGATCAAATTGCCGGGATGACACCGCAGGACATGATCCAGCTCTCCAGACCGGGTTTTAAAGTAGTCTTCTTTGATACTATAGAGGAGTTTTACCTGGCAGAGGCCTTGGAATACATCACTGTTTGGAAAAAAGCCACAGCGGATAATCCGGTTGGGATCTGTGGTCCCATCGGCCCAACGGAACAATTGCCATTGGTGGCAAGGATTGTAAATGAGTTGGGAATTTCACTAAAGCATGCCCATTTTTGGAGTATGGATGAATGGGTTGTGGATGGGAAGGAAGTATCCGCTGACCATTCACTTTCCTTTAAAAAAGCTTTTAGGGATCTGTGTTACAATAGGATAGATAAGTCTCTTGCCATGCCGGAAGAGAATATCCATTTTCCGCAATATGATACTACAAAATTCACGGAAAGCTGGAAGCTTGCCAAATGTCTCATCATGCAGGGCGGACAGGGAGACGTAAAACACTGGGCATTTAACGAGCCTCCCAAGCGGGAGGGAGCATATAAAGACAAGCCCCAAACCGTGGAGGAGTACAAGAAACTTCCAACCAGGGTTTTGGACCTGCATCCCATAACCATCCAACAAAATTCCAGATTGCATTGTGGGGGTAATGTGCCTATGATCCCTACACAAGCAGTGACGGTCGGACCCAAAGAAACATGGGAGACAGAAAAAGTTTCAATCTGGCATGCCGGGGCTCATGATAACCCATTCGGTCAACGCCTGACTACCTATATGATTGCCAATAACATTCCGGATACCTCAGTACCAATGTCCGTTTTGGCAGACCATCCCAATGTACAATTCAATTTTTATGCTCCGGGACTTGGCACCTGTTCCGTTGAAATGCATTAGGTGTTCCTAATATTAATAAAGGAAATATAAAATTGATTTAAATTAAATTCTAAATGAGATTAATGACCAATTCCATAAACCCCATTCAATGGGTCCAGGCAGTATTCCTCCTGATTATCCTTATTTATTTGGGAGCATGTTCCAAAGGGCCTGATTTTTCTTTTGGTGAGGGAGATAGAATTGCCATTGTCGGCAATTCCCTTGCCGAAAGATTCCAGCATGATGGCTGGTTGGAAACCTATTTTCAGGCAACTAATCCCAACCATAAGCTGGTTTTCAGAAACTTGGGCTATTCAGGAGACCAAGTGCATTACAGGCCTAGGTCCCATGAAGGCTTTGGGGATAGCGATAGTCATTTGTCCAATGTCCAAGCCAACGTTATATTTTCGTTTTTTGGCTACAATGAATCCTTTGAGAACAAACCGGAGGAGTATAAAAACCAGCTGTCAAAGTGGATAGATCATGTTCGTTCTCAAAAATATGATGGGGTTAATGAACCGCGAATAGTGTTGTTCTCACCTATAGCCCATGAAGACCTTGAAACCCACAATCTTCCTGACGGATCGGAAAACAATCCCCGATTAGCCGTTTATACCCAGGCCATGGCAGAGGTTGCAACGGAAAAAGAGGTGGTTTTTATTGATCTGTTCAATGCAACTAAGGACATGTACAATGCTTCGGAGGAACCATTGACCATCAATGGAATCCACTTGAATGAATTGGGTAACAGGGAAGTGGGCAGATACATTGCGGAATCCCTGCTGGGTAAGACTATTAGAAGAGATGAGGTAGAAATGGATTCCATCCGCGCTTCTATAAAGGAGAAAAACCTTTACTGGTTTCACCGCTACCGTGCCATCAGCGGCAATGATGTTTGGGGGACACGATCCGTTCAAGACGGAAATTATGAAACCCTCCAGAGAGAACTAAAGATGCTGGATGTCATGGTGGCCAATAGGGATGAGAAAATCTGGGCAAGGGCCAGGGGGGAAGATTTGGAAGTGGATGACAGTAATATGCCTGAACCCCTTATGGTTGGCACCCACATAGTAAGGGACGTAAAGTATTTATCTCCTGAGGAAGCCATTGATAGAATGACTTACCCTGATGATCTAGAAATAAATCTATATGCTTCGGAAGAAGAATTTCCGGAAATCATTAATCCGGTTGCCCTACAGGTGGATACAAAAGGGAATATATGGGTAGCCTCCTGGTCCACCTACCCAAAATGGGAGCCCGGAAAGGCAATGAGCGATAGGTTGGTATATCTCAGCGATGAAGATGGGGATGGAAAGGCAGATAAGGTCACCACTTTCGCCTATGTCCCGCATCCTACCGGATTCGAGTTCTGGAACGGAGGAGTAATCGTCATTTCGGCACCGGATGTATGGTTCCTTAAAGATACGGATGGTGATGGAGTGGCGGATTTCAAAGAGAGGCTTTTTGGCGGCTTAGGCTCAGATGACACCCACCATACAGCCAACAACCTCATTTATGCGCCGGATGGCAATATTTATTACCAGAGAGGGATTTTTATACTTGAGAATGTAGAAACACCTTATCGCAGAAGTGAAGAGTCAGGAACTCCCGGGCTTTATCGTTTTAACCCAAGGACATTTGATTTTTCGTTTATGGTTGAAAACACGCCAAATCCCCATGGTATAAGTATTGACAAATGGGGTAATCCGCTCATCACAGATGGTACCAGCGGAAGAGCATTCCAAGTTTTCTACAAAAGAACGGTAACCGCGTCTTCGGATATCAATGAGTTTGACAAAAGACCTTTATTCAATCAAACGGTCAGACCCATAACCTCTAATCAGATACTTTCAAGCGAACATTTTCCTGACGCATATCAGAATAATTTCCTAATCTATAATGTAATCGGATTCCAAGGCATCAAACGCTACCAACTGGAATACAAAGAATTGGGGGTAGTCGAAGGCAGGGAAGTCGGTGACCTTGTTTATACAGGAAATGACCCCACCTTCCGTCCTTCCTCTGAGGCGACTCCGAGAGTAGTTCCTCCGGGCTATACGGGTGATCCCAATTTCCGCCCTTCTGATGGAGTAATTGGCCCCGATGGTGCCCTATATTTTGGAGATTGGTACAATCCCGTAATTACTCATTCCCCCTATAACCTTAGGGACATAAACAGGGACCAGTCCCATGGAAGAATCTACCGCATTTCTGCCAAGAACAGAGCGCTTCAAGAGCCAGTGTCCATATTTGGTGAACCGGTTGAAACCCTACTGGAATTGTTCCGCAGCCCGGTGGATGGTATCAGACATAGTGTAAGGGTGGAATTGAGCGGAAGGGACACAGATGAAGTGATTGCAAAAGCGAAACAATGGGCAGAAACGCTTGATCCCCAAAATATTGAAGATGCCCTTCCCTTGTTGGAAATTCTATGGCTACATCAGCAACATAATGTGGTGAATAGGGATTTGCTCAACTTGGTGCTGAAATCTCCGGAAGAAAAGGCCCGAATAGCAGCGCAAAAAGTTGCCTGGTTTTGGAGTGATAGGAATTCCCACCAAATTGGCGGTTCATCCTCTGATATTTCCGGCATGCAGTTCAGGACCTTCTATGAAAAGTTTTGGGACAATTCTGATTCTACTGAAATGGAGGAACCCCAATCCCATGCGGGATCCCCATCCCATTCGGCGCCAGCCGAAAATGCCTCTGGAAAACGGGTATTGGAGCTCCAAAATGAACCTGTGGCGATATTGTCCATTGAGGCTGCCCAAATGGCATTTGATGTGTCTGAGTTTACCGTAAAAGCCAACCAAAAGGTAGAACTGACTCTGGACAATACCGATTTAATGGAACACAACCTGCTAATTGTTGAACCAGGATCGGCAGATGAAATTGCAAGTTTGGCGATAGCACTGGGAGAGGAAGGGCCCGCAAAACAGTATATTCCTGAAAGCCCGAAAATTTTGGTTGCTTCCAAAATGTTGGCAGGAAAAACCAAAGAAACCTTAAAATTCAATGCCCCCGGAAAACCGGGAAATTA
>DATHWC010000291.1:0-8898 GCA_035460985.1 Lunatimonas sp. | reverse complement strand
CGATTCAATGCTGTAGGCCAATCCCGCCTTTTCCCGTAGGGCCATATTCAGACGGGAGTTCATACTTGGTCCCCCCAATACATTATTGAGTAAAAAGAGTTTGAATCGGTTTGGGTCGTTGATGGACAAGGCAGGCTTCCCAAGCGCGCAATGCGCTTGGGTGACATCCCGATATGAAATGGAGGTCAAAGGCTTATAGGCCATCACCGGTTGTCTCCGATAGCTGCTGGTTTTGGTGGGAATGTTTTGCAAAAAGGGAACCACCTTGGCAAGCACACGATTGAAACTGATATTCCCCACTACGGAAAAAACAATTTTGTGCGTATCCATTCTTCCCTCCAGGAATGTCAGGAAGTCTTGCTGGACAAAGGTACCGACACTCTCTTCCGTACCCAGGATATTTTTGCCCAAACTGTGTCCGGGATAAAGGATTTCATCAAACTCATCCTGCAGGCAATCGTCCGGAGAATCCCGGTACATAGCCATTTCTTCCAGGATAACCTGTCTTTCCCTTTCAATTTGCTTGGGTGGAAAGATACTGTCAAAGGTAATGTCGCAAAGCAACTCTGCCGCTTTGCCAAAATGCTGCCGGAGTATGGTTGCGTAAAAGCAGATTTTTTCTTTGGTCGTATAGGCGTTTAACTCCCCGCCTAGGGAATCAAGTCGGTTGATAATATGAAAAGCCTTCCGCTTCCGGGTGCCCTTAAAGGCCATATGCTCCCAAAAATGCGCCAGTCCAACCTTGTCGTCTCCTTCATCCCTGCTGCCAATATCCAGGATAAATCCACAGTGAACCATTCGGGTGTGAGTGACTTCCTGATGTACAATTCGTATTCCGTTTTCTAATTCCTTTATCTGATATGACATGCGTTGTTTTTCACCAAAACACAAAAATAACAGCAATTATTGGGATTGAAACCGGATTGTAGGTAAAGGCTGATAATTTTTTACCTTTGCACATACTGAGAAACTTCCAAGTCCATGAGATATCAACCGATAGACGCGTCATTTTATATAAAAAACAGAGCCAAACTCGTCGAAAAGTTAGCTCCTAATTCCATCGCTGTATTCCAGTCAAACGATGTCTTGCCCACCAATGCGGACGGTACGATGAAGTTTAGGCAAAACAATGACCTCTTCTACTTATCCGGAATCGATCAGGAAGAGACTGTTTTGGTTATATGCCCCGATTTTCCCAAAGCGGATATGCGGCAAATCCTTTTTATCCGAAAAACAGACGACCATATCGCTGTATGGGAGGGTCATAAATTAACTCAGGAAGAAGCCACAGAGCGGTCTGGGATTCAGAAGGTGAAATGGATGGAGGAATTTGACGCGGTATTTTCCACATTAATGGCGCTAAGTGAAAACGTTTACTTAAACACTAACGAGCACCTTCGTGCTGCCGTGCAGGTTGAAACCAGGGATGCGAGGTTTATCCAAACCTGCAAAAAACGATATCCCCTACATACCTATAAGCGCGCTGCTCCTCTCATGCATGCTTTAAGGGCAATAAAAGAACCCGAAGAACTCTCCCAAATCCAAAAGGCCTGCGACATTACCAATGATGGATTTAGACGAATTTTAAATGTGATTAGTCCGGGAATTAAAGAATATGAATTGGAAGCAGAGTATCTCCATGAGTTTGTCCGTCAGGGTAGCAGGGGATTTGCGTATGAGCCAATCATCGCCTCCGGAGCCAATGCCTGTGTACTCCATTACGTCCAAAACAACCAAACATGTCAGGACGGAGATCTGATTTTGTTTGACGTAGGAGCCGAATATGGTAATTACAATGCGGATATGACGCGGACCATACCAGTAAACGGAAAGTTCACCAAGCGTCAAAGGGAGGTATATGAAGGAGTGTTGCGGGTCATGCGAACCGCCTATACCATATTGAAGCCCGGAGTTACGATTCAGGAGTACCATAAGGAGATGGGCTTGGTCATGCAATCTGAGTTGATGAGTCTGGGGTTACTTACCCAATCCGACATTGACTCAGAGGACAAGGATTGGCCTGCATACAAAAAGTATTTTATGCACGGCACCTCCCACCACTTGGGTTTGGACGTGCATGACGTGGGTACCATGTACGAACCTATCCACGCCGGCATGGTGTTTACGGTGGAGCCTGGAATATACATTCCCGAAGAAGGTATCGGCATTCGGCTTGAAAACAATATTGTCATTCAAGAAAATGGATTTTTGGACCTTATGGGGCATATCCCCATCGACCCGGATGAAATAGAAGAACTTATGAATAATAAACAGTAGGGTTAAATTCCAAGGTTAGCCATAAAAATACCTATGGAAAGCTCCAGCATGGTAAGTGGCGCACGGTGAGGTTGGTAGACAAATTGCCCAAATTCTCCAATATCTGCGTCAAACTGTGCTTGACCCTTCCTTATGAATTTGGCAAAAGCACTGTCATGATATAGAAGTCGGATCTCGATATGACCCCTTGTAGGATCTTTACTAAAGGGAAACTTATATCCCATACCTGCCCCATACCCCATCACCCAATCTCTGATAATACCGTCTTTTTCCAGAGGCTCGTCAAAAGCACCATCCCGGATGGCATATCGGGTATTGATATTGACGGCACCACCCTGGACTTCAAAGAAAAGTGGAAAATGTATAGAACGCGATGGATAGAAGCGGAGGTGTGCCTTCAGATTCCAGAGATTGTGGTATTTTCTTAGGCGAAATGTCTCCGAAGAGTCGGGAAAAAGGTCATCGCGTTTCTCCATATCAGTACCATATAAGCTATACCCCAAACTGAGCCCTAAATCCAAAGGTTGTAGATATGGGAGCCTGTAGAGACCTATTAGTGTTACCTCCGGAATAACGGCTCTGTCCAGGCTTTCATTAAAACGATTTAGAGTGAAGTTTGTACGCCCAATAAAACCTACAGAAAAGTCTTGCGTCCATCCAAAAATTGGTAGTAAGCATACTCCTGTAAAAAACATAAATACCCGGACCATAGCTATCAAGTATGATAGATTGAACGGTAGAAATAAAGTAGAGGTTGTAAGTAAAATTCCCGTCGGCAATCCCTAAACGTCACCCCCCACTACCACATTCCATTCCCTAATCTCCCAAGAATCCACCAATCCATTTTGCACGTATGGATCCTGACGGATAAATTCTTCTACGTCCTCCGTCGAATTCGATTTAAATATCACTACCGCCTTGTCAACCGGGTTGGCTAAAGCACCCCCCATAATCATAATTCCTCTATCGCAATAGGATTTTGCCAAAGCCAGATGTTCGTTGCGGAAAGGCACTCGCCTGTTGACATAATCGGCCACGGTGTGATAGGTTAGGATATAATACATTTTCTATGGTTGTTTTAATGTTACTTTTGATGCACTTCCAAAAATGCGCAGTACTTTCCTGTATCCAGGTGATCCCTAGGAAGAAAACCCTTCCAGGTTTCACCCGTTCGATTTGACCAACTGGGATTATAAACAAAACCTGGAAGTTTGCGGGCCTAGGGGAAGTTACTGATCGGAGCCCAATATTTCCCGGAGTTCTCTAAATATAACTTCGGCTTCCTGCTTTTTAAGTTCAAACCATTCGTCTGCTGATGAGTTGTTCAGAAAGTGGTTCCAGTGCTTTTCTGCCTTTTTCAGCGTTCGCGGAGTGATGTCAAATTCGGTATAATCCAAGTACTCTTTGGCTAAGGTATGAGCCTTGTAATTGCCAAAAAGGTAAATGCGGAAAATATCGACGAATTTATCACTTAAATCAAAATCCTCCAGTAAAGACACCAAACCCCCATTAGTTGCACGGTTGGTTGGCAAATGAATGACTTCCAGGATGGCGTTAAGGGCATCTGAATTTTCTTCCATACTTCCCAAGACCTTGGCGGCCAAAAAAGCATTGTCCAAATCATCTCCTTTCACTACGGCGATCAATTTTTCCTTTACTTCAGGGGTGCCTATTTTTGCTAGTTTATCGCCATAATGATAAGGGTCACCCTCATCTTTGTTAAGAAATTTGAGTATCAGGTCATCTATCTGTTCTTCCATGGTCATTAATTTAGCGTTTTTTCCAAAGTGGCCGATTACTTCCTAACAAAGGTAGACATCCCTAATCAATCTTTGGATAGGTATTCTTAATTTTAACACAATTGAATTTGGATGCTGCTCGAAGTTAAACAATGGGTGAATGTTCCGGATCTGTGCCTAGTAATAGATAAAGTAAAATAATTTTTGACCTGTGGCAAAATAGTTATACGTTAAACAATGTCAAGACGCTATGATCCTGCATTAAATGCTCATACCAGAAAAGCACCAAATTCAATATAAATTCATTTTACTCGACAGACCTTCTGATATGGAGAAGAAACACAACAAGCAGTTTTCTCTGTGTTCAAAGGTCAATTGTAGCTCATATAAAATTTGGCTATTTGAAATAAGCATATCCTATTCCACCTCCATTATTCAAGTATCGAATCAGTCGCTTCTCCAGCCAACAGTATGTCTCATGCCGTAGTGCAGGTAGATTGTCCCGACAAGAATTATCAAAGTACAACACGCTATTCGATAAAATGAATGATGACCCGGCCTAATCACCGTTGTCTGAGGATTTTCGCTTACTCTCCGTTGGATTAGCAGAAATACCAAATTCAAGGATTTTTTCTATGATAAGCTGTTTGGACAGATCGGGCTCTTTCATCGAATTGGCAATCTTATAAGCTAACAGGGCATTATGGATAAATACTTGCCTGTTATAGAAATAGGTAGACCGATTCATCGAATTCCTATATATCCCAAGAAAAAGTGCGGCGATTACTTCCATTACAATCCCACTGGATATCGTCAGAATTTGAAAATTTCCTTCCACAAGGTCCCTATTGATAAAGCTCGCAGGGACAATATAGGAAACTATTCCAAATGCGATGATCAAAAATCCAAGCCACATGGCTATCATGCTGAACTGAAAGCTACGCTGTGACTGGCTAAGCCCAATTTTATAATATTGTTCCAATTCTAACCGGCTGTAGGTAACCAAAGGGATTAATCCTTCGGTATCTTTTTCCTTTAGGATCTCCTCATATCCCGATTGCTTTACTTCGATTTCGTGGATCTGGGCCTCAAACTTATTGGAAGCCTCCTCGGAATAGAGTCCTCCTATTCCAGATAGTGTACCCTCAAGAGCGATATATGGTAAAAATGGCCCCAATATCAAATAGATTGCTCCAATCACTGCAAAGATTGCTCTCCACCATGAAATAGGCGCAAACCCCCAATTCCAAATAGCAGGTAGCCAAACAAAATAGCAATAATAGGCCAAGAGTATTGTAGAAGCAATCCCAATGACTATCAAGGTAATGAGCACGGATATCCGATATCGCTCACTTTTATTCCTTAGAGAGGCTACCAGCCAATTCTTTTTTTTTGATTTACCAGTTGCAGTTTCCTCAGCATTCCCGTTTTGGGCAGCAACTTGGCCCGCGCGTAATGGGTCTACAGCGCTAGAACTAATTGGATCTTCGTTCAAATGTGGTTCAGAGGGCATGACATGATTAATTTTTAATTGTCAATTTCCAAAAGGTCCAATCTGCCAACTAAATAACCTATCCAACTATTCTATAGGACCGAGGATTGATTAGATCATTATTTTAACTTATCACGAAAAAAGGCGATAGTTCTTCCCCAAGCCAGTTCCGCTGCCTCCTTGTCATAGCGGGGGGTAGAATGATTGTGAAATCCGTGGTTGACACCAGGATAGAAATGGACTTCATAGTCTTTATTGTTGGCTTTAAGTGCCTCTTCATAGGCAGGCCATCCTTCGTTTACCCGGGTATCTAATTCAGCGAAATGCAGCTGCAATGCAGCATTGATTCCCGGCACATCTTCCGCGGATGCCTGACCCCCATAAAAGGGAACAGACGCAGGTAATTCCGGAATCCTAGCCGCCATCATATTGGAAATCCACCCGCCAAAACAAAAACCTACCACTCCGACTTTGCCGGTGCAACCCGCGTGTTTCGCCAGCATATCGTATCCTGCGATAAAATCCTGAAGCATTTCTTCCCTATCTCGGGTTGCCTGCATGGTTCGGCCTTCATCATCTGTGCCTGGATATCCGCCAAACGGGGTTAACGCATCTGGGGCAAAGGCAATAAATCCATCCATGGCAGCTTGATGGGCTGTATCCTCAATATATGGGTTAAGCCCGCGGTTTTCGTGAACCACTAAAACTCCTGGTAACTTACCGGTTTGGCCTGCCGGCCTAGTAAGTAAGCCACGCATTTTGCCGGCGCCCTTTGGTGAATCATACTCCACATACTCAGAGATTAAGCGATCGTCCTCCATGGTAAAGCGTTTGGCCGCTGCATAATTGGGAAGCAAAAAACCCATTATTGATGAAACGGTAAGCCCGCCAACTGCATATACAGAAAGGCGGTTTACAAAGTCACGTCGGTTAATTTTACTATGAACATATTCATCGTATATATCGAAAATCTCTTGATTGAGGTCTTCTTTTTGAATTGGTTTCATATTCAGATAGTCGGGATTTTTTAAGAAAAACTGAGGGTAATGTAACAAAATTAACCAACAAAACCAACATCTTTTGATTCGTGTGAGTTTGCATCCCATTTATTTTTCTTTTTCCCTTTTAAGTCCAAAATACGTTCCTGAGGTCGGGACACACGAAATTAAAGTATGAATATTAAAGGATTTTCCCAGAAAATAAACATCTATTTTTTTAGTTCAGATATTTTTCGGACACCAATTTCGCCGGCCTCATTGGTCCAATCGAAATCCCGGTGAATTTTAATAAGATACTAAACCTTTGATATTTATAGAATTATCAACTTTTTCTTAATATTTATTTTAAAAGACAAAAGTTAAAATCATTTTTTTTTATCTTGTCGGAATAAATCGATTAATCATCCTTAAAAACCATTTTACAACATTTTAAACCCAATATCAATGAACGAAGACATTAACAAAAGCGCTTTATTTAACGGAAGTTGCTTTGCTCTGATTACCACCGCTTTTACTTTTGCCATACGGGCCGGTATTTTACCCCAACTTGGTGAAGAATTTGGTTTAAGTGGCGAACAATTAGGATTTATCAACTCCATGTGGTTTTTGGGTTTCCCGATTTCCATGATTATCGGTGGGTTGGTTTACCACACCTTCGGTCCCGCCAACATCATGCGGGTAGCCTTTGTCGCCCATACTCTGGGCATTTTGCTCACCATCTATGCAGATGGATACACCACATTGTTGATTTCAACACTTTTTATCGGTTTTGGTAACGGATGTACAGAAGCTGCCTGTAATCCAATGATTGCCGATATGTATTCCGGAATCAAAATGAATAAAATGCTCAACCGATTCCACATGTGGTTTCCCGGTGGAATCATGCTCGGTGCGATTATTTCAAACATCATGACGAGTATAGGCGGTGTGATGGGTGCATGGCAGACTCAAATGTGGGTTCTTATGATTCCTACAGTTATATATGCCGTATTGTTTTATGGAAAAAAATTCCCTCAGCCAAAAGTGGAGGGTGTTACATCACTTGGGGAAAATTTCAAAGCGATGATCAGCCCAGTTTTTATATTTTTATTCATCGCTATGGCCTTCACCGCAATTACCGAATTCGGACCTCAACAATGGGTTAATATCGTAATGGCAAACAGTGGGGCTAATGCCATGTTGATTTTGGCGTTAACTACAGGGGTTATGGCTGTTGGACGATTCTTCGCTGGTCCAGTTGTAGCTAAATTAGGACAAACAGGCGTACTCCTTGGAGGGGCGATCCTTGCTACTATCGGGATTTACCTTTTCAGCATTGTTACAGGACCAATGGCATACGTTTCTGCCATCGTTTTTGCCTTGGGAGTATGTTACTTCTGGCCAGTGATGGTTGGAGCCGTTGCACAGCGGGTTCCACTTAGTGGGGCTTTGGGAATGTCAATAATTGGTGGAATTGGCATGTTTTCCACAGCAATTTTCCAACCGATCATTGGAGGATGGATTGACAGTTCTACCGCGGAAAAAAGCGCCGAAGGTTTGACCGGCGATGCCTTGGCACTGGCGGCGGGACAGGACACACTTCTTAGCATGGTTACTTTCCCTGCTATCCTTATTGTATTGTTTTTGATTTTCTTCTTTTGGCAGAAAAATTCAACAAATACTAGAGGTGTTCCGACAGAAGTGACGGCGCACTAATTTAATTGTCTTTTGAGCATCCGCCGTTAAAAGCCACTCATAAGACAGTGATAAAACCATTAAGAAGGGCAGCCATTCAAATTGGCTGCTTTTTTTATTTCAACTCTCAATGGAAAAACAAGACGACAATTCACGATTTCAACCAGCAAAAGTAACGGTAAGCAAAGGAAAACTGGAAGCTTGGTGCAGTTGCGGCAGAAGCCTCAAACAGCCTTTTTGTGACGGAACCCACCGATCCACAACTTTTAAACCCTTAAAATTCACACCTGATGAAGACCGAGAAGTTTTACTTTGCATGTGTAAACACACAAAAAACCCTCCTTTTTGCGATGGCAGTCATGAAAACCTACCTACGGAATAAAATCAGAAGTATGTATTCGAATTTTTACTCTCGATTTAAATCGTTAATTAATTAACCCATTTGGCAGGGTCTTTGACAAAATCTCTTCAAACTAACTTTATAAACTGATGGGAAAATTATTTTTATTGACAATCGCCCTGTTCTTTGCTTGGATCACGGCAACGCAGGCTCAGGTAAGTGCGGGAATTTACCGATTGAGTTCCGGAACCTTCGCATCGATAGGTTCCGATCCAGACCAAAAAATGTTTGGAGAAGCCCGGGTTTCCACAGGAGGGAGAATCGGCATTGAAGGGACGTTTGGGTATAATTTCATTCAGCGTGAAGAGGTGAATTTTT
>DATHWC010000290.1:0-25181 GCA_035460985.1 Lunatimonas sp. | reverse complement strand
AAATAATCCCCAACAGTATAAGGAACGACGAAATACCCATCGGCCAATCCTTGCATCAGTGCCGATGCGCCAAGGCGATTGGCTCCGTGGTCGGAGAAATTGGCTTCGCCCAACGCATATAGACCCGGTATATTTGTCATTAAGTTATAATCTACCCATAATCCACCCATGGTATAGTGGACCGCAGGATAAATCATCATTGGGGTCTGGTACGGATTTTCTCCGGTAATCTGCTGATACATATCAAACAAGTTTCCGTATTTGCTTCGTACCAAATCCTCCCCATCCCGAAGGATAGCGTCCCGAAAATCCAAGAATACCGCTTCCCCGGTTTCATTCACCCCCCTGCCTTCATCACAAACATATTTTGCGTTTCGTGAAGCCACATCACGGGGAACCAAGTTTCCAAAGGACGGATATTTGGTTTCTAAGTAGTAGTCTCTCTCCTCATCCTTAATATCTCGCGGCTTGATTTGCTTTTTGCGCAATTTCTCAGCCATTTCAATCGTCTTTGGTACCCAAACCCTGCCATCGTTACGCAGTGACTCAGACATAAGAGTCAATTTAGACTGATGATCTCCGGATACCGGAATACAGGTGGGGTGAATCTGCGTGTAGCACGGGTTGCTAAAATAAGCCCCCTTCTTATGGGCTCTCCACGCGGCAGTTACGTTGGATCCCATGGCGTTTGTAGAAAGAAAAAACACGTTTCCGTATCCCCCTGTACACAACAATACGGCATGGCCACTGTGTGATTCTATGGCTCCAGTAATCAGGTTTCTTGTCACAATACCCCTGGCCTTGCCATCCACGATTACCACATCCATCATTTCGGTACGGGGAAAAAGTTTCACCTTTCCGTTGGCGACCTGACGGCTTAACGCCGAATAAGCACCTAAAAGCAACTGCTGTCCGGTCTGACCCCTAGCATAAAATGTCCTGGAAACCTGCGCACCTCCGAAGGATCGGTTGGCCAAAAGGCCTCCGTACTCTCTGGCAAATGGTACCCCTTGGGCAACACATTGGTCAATAATGTTTACAGAGACCTCAGCTAAACGGTATACGTTTGCTTCCCTAGATCTGTAATCGCCACCTTTAATTGTATCGTAAAACAGTCTGAAGATGGAATCACCGTCATTTTGATAATTCTTCGCCGCATTGATTCCACCTTGCGCAGCTATGGAATGCGCCCTTCGGGGACTATCCTGAAAGCAGAATGCCTTCACATTATATCCCAGTTCCGCCAGGGAGGCGGCAGCAGAAGCACCAGCCAATCCGGTGCCCACTACAATAATATCGTATTTTCTTTTGTTTGCCGGATTCACCAGCTTGACATTGAATTTATGTTTGGTCCATTTTTCGGCCAAAGGGCCGGAAGGTATTTTAGCGTCCAGTATCATTGATTTTTCTATTTATTGTCATAATCAATTTTCATAAGAATTGTTTCAGAGACTCTGTATAAACAATACAATTGGTATCAGAGCGAATAGAGCAGGAACCAGTATGGCAAACCCTATCCCTACCTTTTTAATGAGGGGAGAATACTTTTTATGGTTTAGGCCGATTGTTTGGAAAGCACTGCCAAACCCATGATACAGGTGAAAAGCAAGGAAAACCATACTCAGCACATAAAAACCAGCATAAAGGGGATTTTTAAATGCTTCCTCTACGATAATAAAAGCATTGTCGTATTCTACACCATCGATGTTGACTTTATCCGGAGAGCCAAATTTCAAACGGTACCAAAACCCTCGAAGATGCACCAGTAAAAAGATTAAAATAACCGTACCTAGGATACCCATGTTTCTGGATGCCCATGAACTGTTCGCTGACGGGTTGGTGACAGCATATTCAATAGGCCTCGCCCTTTTATTATGTTGGGTCAGGAGAATTGCATACACAATATGTACGAGAATCAAAATAAAATTTATAATGGAAACACCTCTAATCAGTGGATTTACGGCCATGCCCTGTGCATAGATATTGAATGCATCCCCGCCATCACCTGCCAATAATTGTAGGTTACCAGCCAGGTGAACCACCAAAAATAGAATAAGAAACAAACCGGTAAGGGCCATTAACAATTTTCTGCCCAATGTACTGTTTAAGGTTTTTGTTACCCAACTCATATATGATTTTCTTTGTCTAAATGGATTATTTTACTCAAATGCCAAATTTACGTTTGGATTCA
Organism: Lunatimonas sp.; assembly: GCA_035460985.1. Lineage (GTDB taxonomy): Bacteria > Bacteroidota > Bacteroidia > Cytophagales > Cyclobacteriaceae > Lunatibacter. The sequence continues at coordinate 22,990 of DATHWC010000290.1, read as the reverse complement.
ATAGCAAACAATCAATCAGTAATCCATCAATCTTATTTTAAAAGGTTCTAAATAACACCTGGAACCTTCCTCCAATTGAAAGAATGGTTTTTAAATCTAACCGAAATACCATTTTCATTGTTTAATATCTTGAATGATTGAGAAGGGAACGGCGTCACAAATGTTACCATATCTTACAATAAATTTTAAATCAGCCAGTTAATACAATAAAATTAGCTTTTCGGAAAGAACACCATATCTGATAGTTAGGTAAGACATTCGCCGCTCCTGATTAAGAGATCAAATATTTTCGCTATAATTGATAATAATTTGAAAATGTCGGGTTCAATACCCTAATTTAGAGAAACCATAATTGTCCAAAACCGTTTGGAAGATGGATATTGTCAGTATTAATTGCCGTTTGTAGCTTTAGAAACTTCCAATTTCTACCGGTTACAAAACCCTTAGTAGGAGCGTAAAAAAATATCAAATGAAGCGTAAAAAGTTACTTTTGGGGCTTACCCTTTTTCTCAGCCTCATTGTGTCCCAGACTATGGCCACCCACATTCGTGCCGGTGAGATCATTGCAGAGCGGGTTTCAGTGCAGACATTAACCTACCGTATCACCGTTGTGGGGTATACGGACACCCGCTCAACTGTTGTATTTGGTCCCGGCGAAATAAATTTTGGGGACGGACGGGTAGATCGCTTGAATACGGAAAGTGATTTTGAACAAACGGAGTCACTCGGACAAAATATTCAGAAAAACGTATTTGTGATCACACATACCTACCAAGGACCCGGTAACTATACTATTCGCTTTTTGGAGTTCAACCGAAACGCCAATACATTGAATATGGATCAATCAGTGGACACGCCTTTCTATCTAGAGACTCTTATCCGGATAGATCCCTTTTTGGGCGTAAATAACTCTCCCGTGCTGACGATTCCCCCTGTGGATAACGGGGCTGTGAACCAGACTTATATCCACAACCCAGGAGCCTATGATCCAGATGGGGACTCGCTCGTGTATGTAATGGACATTCCAAAGCAAGCTTTCCAGCGTCCTGTCAACAATTACAGAAGTCCAGCCTCCGGTGAATTTAGCTTCTCCAGACAGGACGGTACCACCCCCCCTGTTTTGGAATTGGATCCGGTCACAGGCGACCTGGTGTGGGATGCCCCCGGCATTGCGGGGCAGTATAACGTCGCTTTTCGGATAGAAGAGTGGCGCTTGGTAAATGGGGAATGGGTGCGGATAGGGTATGTACTGCGTGATATGCAAATTATCATTGAAAACACCGACAATCAACGCCCTGAATTGATCATGCCGGATGATATTTGTGTGGAAGCAGGGACACGGATTGAGGAAATCTTCCAGGGATTTGATCCAGATGGTGATCCGATTAAGATTGAAGTTTTTGGTGACCCTATAGAAATCACCACTTCGCCCGGTTCTTATAGTCCACTTTCTGTTTTTCAACCATCCCCTGGTATCGTTAACTTCGAGTGGCAAACGGTATGTGCCCATGTGCGGTCCAGACAATATCAGGTGAGGGTGCGGATCTCTGACCAACCTTCGTCAGGCCCTTCTTTGGTAGATATTAAAACTTGGAACATTACGGTCATAGGCCCGCCCCCAGTAACCAATGATATTTTTCAAGACCAAGGCAGGTCCGCTAACATTTCCTGGGATCCTTATTCATGCAGCAGCTCAGCGCAGGAAATGCAGATTTGGCGCAGAATCAACAGTGACCCCTATGAACCAGATTCCTGTGAAACAGGTATAAGGGCTGGCTATGAGTTGGTGGGCACGACTGATATGGATACATTTGATTTTAAAGATAACAATCAGGGAATGGGGCTTAGCCCCGGCAACACCTATTGCTACAGGCTTGTGGCCACCTATCCTTCGCCCAGAAGTGGTCTTAGCGTAGTCTCTGAGGAAATATGTATCACAGTAGATGTGGACGTGCCACTAATTACCAATGTTAGCATCGAAAATACCGATGTAGACGATGGTGAAATTCTCGTTCGATGGACTCCTCCCTATGACATTGATCAGGATTTGTATCCAGGGCCCTACCAATATGAGCTAATCCGTGCCCAAGGATTTATGGGTATGCAAAATCTCAGTTCGGTAATTATAACCGGAGATACCGTCTTTATTGACACCGGCCTAAATACGGAGAATATCGTTTACAATTACCGGGTCGGTTTAATCTCTCAAGGAGAGAAAATTGACACTTCCAGTATGGCTTCTTCCGTACGGGTGGAGCCTACTATTATCAATGAGGCTATAGAACTTACGTGGGATTTCAACGTTCCCTGGAATAACTCCACACCCACCTATCCGCATCAAATATATCGGAATCGTACGGATCCTGAGGCCAATAATGCAGAAACCTTTACACTGATCGGAGAAGTGGATGTAACCACCGCAGGGTTTGTTTTTCTTGACGATGGCAGCCACAATGGGGTTACATTGGATACCGAGAAGGAGTATTGCTATTACATCATCACCAATGGTGTATACAATATCGATATTCTGGAATATCCTTTGGCAAATAAATCACAGATAGTATGTGCAAGACCAGACGATGACCGTCTTCCCTGTCCTCCAGTCCTTGCCTACGATGGTCCGGAATGTGTAGAATTCCTTTCCGACAAACCCTGTAATTTCAGCGATTTTTATCACGACTTGAGCTGGGAGCCTGATTTCTCCGGCGATTGTGACACGGAGCTCAATGGATACCGGCTCTACTTCTCTCCTACAGGAGATGAAGGGACCTTTGAGCTTATTTCAACTTTGGCTGTCATACAGAGTAGTACCCGAATCACCGGATTGCTGGACTTAAAAGGGTGCTATTATCTCACCGCTGTGGACCGATCCGGAAATGAAAGTGATCCATCCAATATCGTCTGTATTGACAACTGTCCCAATTACGAACTGCCCAATGTATTTACACCGAATGGCGACAATGTCAACGATACGTTTCAGGCCTTTGACAATCCATTTCCGAGCTGCCCACGCTTTGTCGAAGCAGTAGAGATAAATATTTACAACAGATGGGGAGTACTTGTACACGCATACAACAGTTTGTCCTCAACCGAAAATAATATTTACATCAACTGGAACGGTAGGGATTTGGACGGAAGAGACCTTCCTGCCGGCACCTACTTCTACTCGGGCACAGTACTGTTCAATGTCCTCGATGAAAGTCAACGGGAAAGGAAACTGAAAGGAACCATTCAATTGATGAAATAACCAAACAGCGAAAATTTATTCGAAGGGGGTGGAAAAAAATCCACCCCTTTTTTTGATGAGTGAAAAACAAGAAATGAAGTGAGCTGGACATACTCGTTTAGTCTGGTTTTCAGATTATCCCACCTGCATCCTAACAAATAATTGATTCATATAATACTGGAATATTTCTGACGTCAGCCCAAGAGCAGTCATTGAATTACAAACTTTTTACCTAACTTAACCGTAATTATGAGTTTAGGAAATTAAAAAGACTAGAGAAAAATAATCTTAAAAACGATATGAAAGCACACGACAAGAAAAGCCAAGCCAGTTTAACCCCCCAAGATGCATTGGAATATTTGAAAGAAGGAAATCACCGGTTTCTCAATAATTTGCGGGCAAACCGAAATTTACTTCAAATGGTCAATGAAACTTCTGAAGGACAATGGCCTTTTGCCGTAATATTAAGCTGCATAGATTCCCGCACTTCCGCAGAATTGGTTTTTGACCAGGGCCTCGGAGATATTTTTAGTGTTCGGGTGGCAGGAAATGTCGTCAACGAAGATGTATTGGGAAGTATGGAATATGCGGTAAAATATGCCGGATCTAAGCTTGTGTTGGTGCTCGGCCATTCGAAGTGTGGAGCGGTGACAAGTGCATGTAATAAGGTGAAAGATGGAAATATTACGGCCCTTTTACACAAAATAAAACCTGCTATTGAACTGGAAAAAACAGTAACGGAAAATCGTGAGGGATCTAATTCGGAATTTGTTGAAAAAGTGGCAATACTCAATGTCAAAAATGCAATAAGTGAAATCCGAGATAGAAGTCAAATCATTTCCGAAATGGAGAAAGATGGCAAAGTAATCGTAGTGGGAGCAAACTATGACGTTGAGTCAGGCAAGGTTGAGTTTTTTGAAGCCTAGGAATTCTGCTTGACAATTGATTGTGGCTACAAATTAATTTCAGATTTGTTTTAATGTTACCAAAATGAATAGTTTCCAATATCTAGCAAATATATGAACGCATATGTTTTTCCCGGACAAGGGGCGCAATTTTCGGGTATGGGTAAAGATCTCTATGAGAACAACCCCATGGCGAAAGACATGTTTGACCAGGCGAACGAGACCTTGGGGTTTGTCATTACGGACATCATGTTTGAAGGTACTGATGAGGATCTTAGACAAACCAAAGTTACCCAGCCGGCCATTTTCCTGCATTCAGTGATTTTATCCAAAACCATTGAAAGCTTCGATCCTGATATGGTCGCTGGACATTCCTTGGGAGAATTTTCCGCATTGGTTGCCAATGGGGTCCTTTCCTTCGAAGATGGGTTAAAGCTAGTTTATCAACGCGCACTGGCGATGCAGGAGGCCTGCGAACGTCAACCGTCAACGATGGCTGCAATTTTGGGTTTACCTGATGAGGTAGTTGAACAAATCTGTGCATCCATCACTGATGAGACGGTGGTTCCGGCTAATTATAACTGCCCAGGCCAACTGGTCATTTCCGGAAGCGTGAAAGGGATCACATTAGCCTGCGAAAAAATGTTGGCTGCTGGAGCAAAACGTGCGCTGCCACTTCCGGTAGGGGGAGCTTTTCATTCTCCTTTCATGGAACCCGCGCGTCTCAAGCTTCAAGAAGCCATTTTGGAAACTCCCTTTTATCATCCCATCTGTCCCATTTACCAAAATGTAAGCACCACTGGAGTGACCAATTTGGAAACGATTAAGAAAAATCTAATTGCCCAACTTACAGCACCCGTAAAATGGACTCAGTCAATCCAACAAATGGTTAAGGATGGAGCGACTAATTTCATAGAATGTGGTCCGGGAAAAGTTTTACAAGGGTTAGTGAAAAAAATCCACAAAGAGGCCGAAGTTCGAAGTATATAGATAAGTTTAATCAAGAAGTGGTGCTGTCGGGCCACTTCTTGACCACCGAAGCGTCCTTGACCCGGGCTAGCAATTCCAGTTGGGTTAACTTGCAGATGGGATGTACATACTCGGGAATTATCTCAACTAACGGAACTAGAACGAACTTCCTTACCTGAAGGTAGGGGTGCGGGATGATTAAATACGTTGTATCCATCACCACATCATCAAAGTAAAGGATGTCGATGTCCATCGTTCTGTTTCCCCATCGTGTTTCCCGTTTTCTATCCAGATTGTGCTCTATTTCCTGAACCTTTTCTAAAACCTGGTCAGCATTTGCGTCAGTTTCCATAAGTAAGGCTTGATTTAAATAATTACCGGAAGAATTGCCTCCCCAAGCCTCTGTCTCATAAATTCCTGACTTTTTTATCAACTTAAAATGCTCTTCCAGCTGCGTAACCGCCTGAGTCAAATAGTTGAATCGATGCCCCATATTTCCTCCTATAAATAAAACTACCTGATGCTTTTCCATGTTATGGATTTGATTTTCATAAATTCAACAGAAAAAGACTAAATTTGTCCGCTAACTATCAAGTAAAACTATGAAATTTTTAAGTAATGTATTGGCTGTAATTGTCGGATTGTTGGTGTTCTGGGTGATGGCGTTTTTCATCATTGCAGGGATTATCGCTATTTCCGCAGCAGATGAAAAGGTCAGTATAGACAAAAACACTGTTCTTGTCCTCAATTTGGACGGAAAAAGTATTGTTGAGAGGACATCTGACGATGATTTTGATTTCTCCATGTTTGGTGGGTTTGGAGGGACTTCTACCGTAGGGCTAATCCAACTCAAACGCGCTATTGCTACCGCTAAGGAGAACGAAAATATTTCCGGCATTTACCTGAAAGCCGGATTAGTAAACGGGGGACAGGCCATGCTCAAAGAATTACGTGAAGCGTTAGCCGAATTCAAGGAAAGTGACAAATTTGTGGTATCATACGGAGAAATTTTTACCGAGCCAGGTTACTACCTAAGTTCTGTTGCGGATGAAATTTACCTCAACCCGCAGGGGATGTTGGAGCTGAACGGTCTTGGGGCTGAAATGGTTTTTCTAAAAGGATTTTTTGAGAAAATTGAGGTAGAGCCGGTTGTTTTTAGAGTTGGGGATTTCAAGAGTGCGGTGGAGCCCTTTATCATGGAGAAGATGAGCGAAGAAAGCCGCCTGCAAACTACAGCCTACCTGAACGACTTAAATGATGTAATGCTTTCTGCCATATCAGAAAGCCGTTCGATTCCAATTGCAGAATTGAGGGATATCAGTCAGCATATGTTGGCTCAAAGCACGAAAGACGTACTCAATTTGAAATTGGTTGATGGCTTGAGATATGACGACGAGATCATGGCCCTTCTAAGAGAAAAGCTAGAGCTGTCTGAAGATGATAAAATCGAAACCATTAATGTCACCCAAATAAATAAAACTGGGAGCTCAAAAAACCGGCTTTCCAAAAACCGTATCGCTGTAGTTTTAGCTGACGGAGATATAGTTAGCGGAACTGGAGAAGAAAGCATTGCATCGGAAACTTTTCTGCAAGAAATCCGAAAACTCAAAAAAAATAAGGACATCAAGGCAGTTGTTCTACGCATAAACTCACCTGGCGGATCGGCTATGGCCTCGGAGGTGATATGGAGAGAACTGAGTGAACTTAAAAAAGAAAAGCCGCTGATCGCTTCGATGTCAAACGTGGCGGCTTCCGGGGGTTATTACATTGCCGCACCCGCCGATACCATATTGGCCCAGCCAAATACGATTACTGGCTCCATCGGGATATTTGGTATGTGGTTCAATGCCAAAGGACTGTTAAACAATAAACTGGGGATTACCACAGATGTCGTTAAGACTGGTGAATTTTCTGACTTCCCGAGTGCAACCCGTGGTATGAGGCCTGAGGAAGAAGCTATCTTTCAACGTCTAGTCGAAGATGGGTATGAGACATTTCTTAGTCGGGTCACCGAAGGAAGACAAATGTCTAAAGAAGAACTCTTACCACTTGCTTCCGGAAGGGTATGGAGCGGTGTTCAAGCGCAACAAAATGGACTCGTAGATATACTCGGCGGTTTGGAAGATGCCATAGAAATTGCAGCTGTGAAAGCTGAAGTAGCTGATGATTATCGGGTGGTTTACTATCCGGAACAAAAAAGCTTCATCGAAAAGCTTCTAAGCGAATTCAGCCGTGATGTTCAAATCGCTTACTCAAGGCTTAAATGGGGAATGACTTATGAAATTTTTCAACAAGTGGAAAAAATAAAACGACTGGAAGGTGTGATGGCCCGTGTGCCTTTCGACGCGGAGATCCGATAACAAAAAATTGTAATGGCCTTATTATTTAAGGCCATTACAATTTTTAAACACATTTATTGAAAATTTACGTTAAAATGCTTACCTTCGATTCGGATTTACTAAATTATTGTAGTCATGGTTCGCATCTCAATAAAATCTTCACTTTTGCTTCTTTTTTTTGCAAACTCCTTTTTTAACCTATCAGTTTACACATCTGCACAAACTTCTGATCAAATAGCTACCTACAATATTCAATATGAAAATCCACCGGAAGAATTGAAATCATGGAGTGATCGTGCGCCTCATGCAATCAACTTAATCCGATTTCATGAAATGGATATATTAGGACCCGAGAAAGGGATTTATAACCAAACGGAATATAGCAGCTCAGAATTCTCGTTTCCAAGACTAGGGACAGATAGTGATCAAACAGACAGCAAACATGTTTGCAGCCCTGTTTTCTATAATCCCGAAAAGTTTGAACTTTTAGAACACAGTTCATTTGGTCTTTCCACTTCCCCATCAATAAATTCCGAAGACGATAAAATATGTACTTGGGGTAAATTTAAAGGGAAAGACGGGAAGGAATTTTATGTATTTAATGTTTATTTTGACACGAATGAATCCAAGGAGAGCGCTTCTTCAAAAAGAAAAATATTGGAAAAAATAAACGCCATAAACAAAGAACATTTACCCTGCATTTTGACCGGAGATTTTAATCTTTCCGAAAACACCCCTAAAATGATGGACAACCTAGAACTTAACCATAACATTATCTTGGATAAAAGTCCAAAGTCAGAATCTTAACACATATTGGGTGAGATTTTATCAACCTCGAAGAAAGAAACCTGCAGGAATCGATCCAGCTAGAAACATCGCCAATATGACGGCATAATCCGATAGATACAAAACACTAAGCGCATTAGAGGCGAAATGCCGAAAAGGGAAAATCCTGACCCATAAGCCGGTTATTTCCTGTGTTTCAAGCAGCCATCCCCACATCCCGCACAGATATCGGAATTGTACCCCTTTTCTTTAAGGCGTCTAAATTTCTATTATTCAACTAGAGAAATACTAAATTTCAATCATTATTCACCCTGTAATGGCAGCCAAAATATCATGTTTGGTGATGATATGAATCTGATGAGTCTCATCCCGGACCAAGACGGCCTTTTCCTTATCCACCATACTGGAAAGCACATCCAATGTACTATCTAGAGCAACGAACTTCATGGAATCTTCCATTACGTCTGCTACCTGAGCATCTTTGAGGTTGGGATTTTGAATGATTTTGTGCAACAATTTATTGTCCGTAATACTGCCTACAACATTCCCGTCTTCCATTACCGGAATCTGAGATACACTGCTCGCATTCATTACTGAAATGGCATCCTTGACAAGGGTATCTTTATGCACAACCACTAAACTGTAGCCCCCAGAACGGGCATTAATGATATTTCTGGCTGTCGTATAATTTTTGTCTTCCAAAAATCCGTGGTTACGCATCCAATCGTCGTTGTAAATCTTTCCCAGATAGCGGGTACCATGGTCAGGTAGCAAAATAACCATTTGGTCACCCTCTTTGAGATGTTCCCGGGCATACTCCAACGCCCCATGAACTGCCGAACCGCAAGACCAACCTACAAAAAGTCCTTCCTCCCGGGAAAGCTTTCGGGTCATCACCGCGGCATCCTTGTCTGTCACTTTGATAAAATGATCTATCATGTCAAAGTCCACGTTTTTGGGCAAAATATCTTCCCCTATTCCTTCGGTAAGGTAGGGATATACTTCATTTTCGTCAAAAATCCCCGTCTCCTTATACTTTTTGAAAACCGATCCGTAGGTATCGATGCCCACAGAGACAACGTTTTCATTTTGCTCTTTCAAATATTTCGCTGTACCGGACATGGAGCCTCCAGTGCCAACACCGGCGGCAAAATGCGTTACTTTCCCTTCTGTGTCCCGCCAAATCTCCGGACCGGTGGTCTCATAGTGTGCCTTCCAGTTGGACAGATTATCGTATTGGTTTGGATAGAACGAGTTAGGGATATCTTGGTTAAGTTTTTTCGCAACCGAATAGTAGGAACGTGGGTCTTCTGGAGAGACATTGGTTGGGCAAACGATCACTTCCGCACCTACGGCTCGAAGAATGTCTATCTTTTCCTTGGACTGTTTATCCGCCATGGTAAAGATGCATTTATACCCTTTGGCTATACCGGCAAGAGCCAGCCCCATGCCTGTGTTGCCGCTGGTTCCTTCTATAATGGTTCCTCCAGGCTTCAACAAGCCTTCCTTTTCGGCGTCTTCCACCATCTTGATCGCCATGCGGTCTTTCATGGAATTGCCTGGGTTGAAGTATTCCACTTTGACCAGAATCTCCCCCTTAATGCCCGCATTAAGTTTGTTCAATCGGACAAGTGGTGTATTTCCTATGGTATCTATTATGCTGTTATATATCATGTCGCTATAATGAAGAAGTGGCAATTTACAAAAAATTACCCGCAGACTTACGGATAGTTAACTTGATGAGCGCAAAATCCAGACCAAAACAGGTTATATACAGACTTCCAGCAGGCAACTTTTTACCCGGTCTATTTCACTCCTGCCAGCAGGTACAACACCGCCATTCGAATAGCTACCCCGTTTTCTACCTGTTGCAGGATTATGGAGTGTTCTGAATCCGCAACGTCGGAATTCAACTCCACGCCTCGGTTGATGGGTCCGGGATGCATGATTACGATAGGTTTATCCAGTTGGTCCAGCATTTTTTTATTTACCCCATAATACAGGGAATATTCACGAAGTGAGGGGAAATATTTTATTTGCTGACGCTCAAGTTGAATGCGTAGCACATTCGCCACGTCGCACCAGGCTAGGGCCTTTTTGACATCCAGTTCCACCTTGACACCCAAGCTGGCGATATGTTTTGGAAGAAGGGTAATGGGACCACAGACCATTACCTCCGCACCAAGTTTTTGGAGGCAGAAAATGTTGGACAACGCCACCCTGGAATGAAGGATATCTCCGATGATAGCTACTTTTTTGCCTGCTACATCCCCGAGCTTCTCACGGATGGAAAAAGCGTCCAGTAGGGCTTGGGTAGGGTGCTCGTGTGTGCCGTCTCCGGCGTTGACAATATTGGCTTTGATGTTTTTGGACAAAAAGTGTGGAGCGCCGGGGCTGCTGTGCCTCATCACCACCATATCCACTTTCATGGCAAGTATGTTGTTGACGGTATCAATAAGCGTTTCGCCTTTTTTCACGGAGCTGTTACCAGATGCAAAATTGATCACATCGGCTGAAAGGCGCTTTTCCGCCAGTTCAAAAGAAAGCTTGGTTCGTGTGGAGTTTTCAAAAAAAACGTTGGCAATGGTAATGTCTCTCAGAGAGGGTACTTTTTTGATGGGTCTGTTCAATACATCTTTGAAGTTGTCCGCTGTCTCAAAAATCAGTTCAATGTCTGAGGCAGAAATGTCTTTGATTCCTAAAAGATGTTTGGTACTGAGCTGTTGCATGTTTATTTGTTGGGGGACTTTTCTGTGATCCAAATTGCGTCTTCGTCAAAGCCTTGATCTTGCCATTCCACACTGACATATTGGCTCTCCAGGGTATTGACCTGCCGACCGCAGTAATCGGGCTTAATGGGGAAATCCCTAGTATATTTCCGGTCAATCAGGACCATTAGTTCTACTTTTTGCGGCCTACCAAAGGCTATCATGGCATCCATAGCGGCACGGATGGATCGCCCCTTGTAAATTACGTCATCGACCAAAATCACTTTTTTGTTCTCAATCAAAAAATCTATCTTCGTTTCATTGGCCCTGAGTGGAAACTCCCTCCTTCTAAAATCATCCCGGTGAAATGTCGCATCCAAATACCCAAAAGGAACGGAAACACCCGAAATTTCCTTAAGGCGCCGGACAATCCTGTCCAAAACCAAGGAACCCCTTGGCTGTAATCCCAAAAGAACCGTATTGTCAAAATCATCGTGATTTTCTATCAGTTGATAACAAAACCTGCTGATAGTGATGTTGATTTGGGTTTGATCGAGGACTAATCTTTTCTGCATAACCAAAATTTGATTACAAATATAAAAAATTATCCACGCCGCAGGGCAGACTAGATCAAATCCTCCACTTTAATTTTGGTGAAGAAGTTTACATCCCTCGTTTGTTCCTTTCCGGCATTATCCTGATACCTTACTTTTTGCTTACCGGTGAGCAGGTAGTAATTGTCATACCACCACATCAATTGCAGGCTGGATTCCTTCGTGTCTCGGATTCGCTCGTTCTCATTGACCAGTTCCAACTCAAAGGGCTCGTGTTCCCGGACCAGTTCTCCTGACCTAAACTGGCTGAGCATTACCTGTAGGCCATCCAAATACATGAAGAACAAATTTGTTCCGTCAAAACTGATTTCCCCAAACTTGTTGGGATCGGATTTGCTGAAATTATTCAAAGAAAGCGCATTGTCCCATATGATGTCCCCCTCCGCGTCGATTATCAAAAACTGGGCGGACAAAAACTTGTATTGCTGTGTGACCTGGGTCGACCTGTACCTCGGATCAATAAACATGGGATTATACAAACCGCCATAACCTCCACCCATCATGGGGTTCATGCGATAAAAACTATTCGCATACATTCCATCCCGGGGCATATAGCGTGTGGATGAGGAAACAAACAGATCATTGTACACCAAAAATGCCCCCCCCAAATCCGAAACTTCCCGGGTTACCACTACATTTCTGATGGGGGTGTTTTTGCCTCTTTCTATATCTCTTTCCAGTGACTTTATCCGCCGTTCCCGTGTTTTTTCAGGGAGATAATTGTAGAAATTCGGGAAATCGGCCATCGTATAGTATTTGTTGGTATACTCGCCAAATTCATTGATTTTAGTAAAATAAATCCCTTGATAAGCCTCCTTTCGGCGAAGCCCGTAGGGGCCTATAAGAGCTTGTTTATAATCTTGGGAAGAAGTCAACACTCCCTCCACTATCTCCATCGATGGATCAGCCAGGTTGTCAATTTTTACTTCCCGTAACTTATTGCCGTTGGTGTCATAGGTTAGAATGGTCACAATTTTCTTTTTCCAAAAGTCCCTCCTACTCATCAGCACATCAAAGATATTCAACTCCGGATCCTTCCTCAACTGAAGTATATTGGCATCTTTTTCGAATACACCGGGGACTGTAATTACGTCCATGGTCGCCAAGTCAAATACCTGAATCACCGGCCGGTATTCGTAGGTGCCCATAAAGACAGCCTTTCTGTTGAAAACCAGAAAATCCTGTAGATCTGCGTTCAACAAACTAGTCATGGATACCTCCGCAACCTGCTTCGTGTCCAAGTTAATCTCATAGATAAAGCGCTCGTTATTGAAGGAAGGACCCTTTTGAAACAACACGTATAGAAAATCCCTATCCAAATCAAACCCCAACAGTTCAGAATTCTCCTTTAGGGAAAAGCTGAATGGATCTCCATTTCCAAGCTGAAAATCACCCAACACATATTGAAATGTATTTTTCCTACCCTGATACTTATCCGCAATCACCCGAAAAGCCACAAATCCTTCATTCCTCGGCATAACAATAAAGTCATCGTCATACCAATTAGTCTCTACCTCCATTCGCTCTGTGAATTGAACTTGGGCTATAGTGACACCCACGAGGCAGGAAAACAGGAAGAAAGTACAAAGGATACGGTTTTTCATCATTGGGTCATTTTTAGAAGCAAAGACGCGTCTGCGGGTTCTACTGACATCACGGACAGCCTGGATTGTTTTAGCAGAAGAAGCCCTTGAAGTTCGGGAGACGCTTTGATGTCGGCGAGTGATAGTGGGTTACCTAGGTGTTGTTTATAGGTGAGGTGAACAGCCAGCCATTTTTCATCTTCCTTTGCCTTAGGATCGGCAAAGGGCGCGGAAGAAACTTCCGCCAAACCCACCAGGGACTTTTGCTTGCCACTATGGTAAACAAAAACCAAGTCCCCAGGATTCATTTTTTCAATGAAATTCCTTGCTTGGTAATTTCGGACACCGTCCCAAATCTCTTCACCTTTTGCTTTTAGATCGTCCAAGGAATAACTTTCAGGCTCTGTTTTTACTAACCAATAATTCATGTTTTAATATTTTATTGCCTTTCAACTTATTAGATTCTATCTCATGCCCCGTCTGGCAAACTCAACTGATGTCTCTGTTTATGCCCCTCCTTCATTGACTTGCATAAGATAAGGGGAATGATTTTATTTTAAAACAAATATTACGGACATTTGTCTTTAAGTATTAAGAAACGCAGGAAATCTTGGATAACAAGCAAATCACCAGAACACTCAAGCTTACCATTCAACTCATGGAGCTGCATGAGGAGAACATTTTTAAAATTAGGAGCTTCCAGTCCGCACTCATAACCCTAGAACGGGATGCCCCCCCTCTGGCAGGATTGAACTCCAGCCAACTTCAGGAAATAAACGGTATTGGAAAAAGTATTGCGGAGGTGATTTTGGAAGTGGTTGCTACCGGAACGCACAAGCTTCTAATTGAACTATTGGAAAAAACCCCCGAGGGAATACTTGAAGTACTTACCATCAAGGGGCTGGGACCTAAAAAGATTAAGGTGCTCTGGCAGGAACTAAACATTACCTCTACCCATGAACTTATGGAAGCCTGCCGATCCGGTCAGGTGGCCAAGTTGAAAGGTTTTGGTGAGAAAACACAGCAGGGCATTATCGAAGCGCTCGAATACATAGACAGCAATAAAGGCAAATGGCTTTATGCGGATATTGAACCAATCGTAGATCAACTGTTGGAAGAGCTGGAGTCGTCTGCTGAAGTTGGAAATGTATCCATAGTGGGAGAGTATGCACGGAAGATAGAAATTATCTCCAATCTGGAAATTCTGATTGCTACCGATACCCCAAAAACTACCCTTTCTAAGCTGGCGGAGATTCCTTTGCTTAGGAAAGACATCACCCTTTCCAGCCCCTACCGCTGGGGTGGATACCTCGAGGAAGCGAACCTACGGTGTGACATCCTGCTGGTCGAAAAGGAGATTTTCGTCCGGGAAAAACTCCTTCGAAAAGCCAGCCGATCTCATCTGCTGTCTGTTGTTAATGAAAATCAAACCCTTGCCAGTGTTTTTTTAAGTAAAAAATTTGAAAATGAAGAGGCAGCCTATGCCGAAGCAGGACTGGCCTTTATTCCGGAAGAACTCCGGGAGGGTCAGTTTGAAATCGAATTGGCCAAGGAGGGTAAACTGCCGATATTGCTGAATTTTGAAGATCTCAAAGGCCCTCTTCATAATCACTCTACATACAGTGATGGCAAACATACGCTTCGTGAGATGGCAGAATACTGCAAATCTCTCGGTTATGAATACCTGGGTATGGCCGACCACAGTCAATCTGCCTTTTATGCCAATGGGCTAAATGCCGAACGCATTGCGAAACAGCAGGAGGAGATCGACTCGCTCAATAAAGAACTTTCCCCTTTTAAAATATTTAAAGGAATAGAAAGCGATATTCTGATGGATGGCAGCCTGGATTATCCGGAGGAGGTGTTGGCGAGTTTTGACTATGTCGTGGCATCAGTTCATTCTAGCCTGAGTATGGATAGAAAAAAAGCCACGGCACGTCTACTCAAAGCCATACAAAACCCTTACACTACCATTCTCGGGCACCCTACCGGACGTTTATTGCTACGTCGGGACGGCTATCCGATAGACCATCAGGTTATCATAGATGCTTGCGCAAAATTGGGGGTGTCTATAGAAATAAATGCAAACCCATGGCGGTTGGATTTGGACTGGCGTTGGGTTCACTATGCACTGGAGAAGGATGTGAAATTATCCATCAATCCCGATGCCCACGAGACGGCCGGGTTTGCGGATATGAAATATGGGGTATATGCGGGCCGCAAAGGTGGTCTTACCAAAGAGATGACCCTAAATGCCATGAATTTGGCAGATCTGGAAAGTTATTTTGCCCAAAAAAGAAATAAAAACCAATGAAATCAAGCATCACGCAGGCAACACACAATGGGATGATTTTCGTTGCGAGATTCCATGTGACCATTTAAAAACAATTATAAACACATGAAATCGAGCATGACGAGAATCGTCACACACTGGGATGATTATAAAAGCGAGATTCCATCTGACCTCTAAAAAACAATTATAAACAGATGAAATTAAATACCCTTAGCGAAAAGAAATTATTGGATCGGGCATTTTTGCTGGGGGTAATCGGCATTAGTTTGAGTGTAATCCCACTTGTAGCGATCAATCTGAACATAACTTCGTATACAGGCTGGATAAACGGTTTGGGCATAGCCTGCCAATTGGTAGCCATGAGCTTGGCGGTGTTGGTAATCCGAAAACGTAAAATATCAAAAGAAACCCAGCAAAAGGCCAAACAGATGACCATGGTGCTGGCGGTTTCTCTTTTATTCTTTTTTCTGATTTAGTTTAGCCCAGAATATGCATTAGAATTTTTGCTGTGGACCAAAAACGCTTTAAAATCAACCGAGTCGCTTCACTTTTCGAGTTCACTGTAGGGGTGGCTACGACTCACTCTCCAAAGTGACTGATTTTCTTGCGTTTTAAACCCTCCCGGCGAACCCTAATACATAATCGGTGTTTAATTGACCCTTGTCCATTGAACAGTTTGGCCAAATGCGGCAATGCCTACATATCCCCGAACTTCCATGGTATCATTATCCACCAGTTTAATCATACTAGAATAGGATTTCCCGTTTCTTGGATCATAGATGGTACCGCCTTCCCAGGTCTCTCCGTCATGGACAAAATCACTTAGCAGACGCATACCTAAGATAGTCCGGTTTCTTTTGGCTTTGTCCGTGTTATTTTTATCTACTTTGGGTTTTCCATCTTCAGTTGGTTCCTTCAGCCAAACCATCTTCCCATGATAGACGTCCCCCTCCTTAAAAATCTCGACTTCCGCATCTTTTTCCTGCGTATGCCATTTACCCAGGATGGCATCCGAATGTTGGGCTTGGGACATAAACGGAATAAAGCCTAATACCAATGCAATCAGCATTAACTTATTCAAATTCATAATTAGTTGGTTTAATTTTGATAACTACTTTTGGTTTGAATCACCCATTTTTAGACAATTTCACTTCAATAACCTACAAACGCTGTGCCTTTTCAAAATTGTAGGTTAGGAACGATCATTTTTAGATTTCTCAATTTTATTTATAGCTTTGGAAAGAGAATAATTATGAGCCCAATTATGAACCGAAGATCCACCCTCAAAAAATTAGCCGCCGTCACCGCCCTTGGGTTGGTGGGTGGAGAAATCCACGCTGTACAAATGCAAAAGAGATTTACCTTACCTGCACAACCTAGTGGTCCCATGCCCCTATATTTTTTCACCAAGGCCTTGCAATGGCTTCCTTTGGAGGATGTGCCAAGGGCCACGATGGATTTGGGATTTACGGGGGTAGATCTACCAGTCAGGTCAAACGGCTTCTTCGATATCGACGAGATGGCTTCCAAACTTCCGCCCGTAATAAGGGAATGTGAAAAGCTGGGATTGGAAACGCCGGTACTTACCACGGAAATGACCCTGGCCAAGCTGCCCGAATGGGAAGGTTTTCTTGAAGTTTTGTCTGGCGAAGGCATCAAACATTACCGCATGGGATGGATGCCCTTTCCTTCAAATAACATTGTCTCCGAACTAAAGTCACTCAATGAGCAAATGAAACGGGTAGCGGATATGCATGCCAAATATGGGGTTTGCGGCCATTATCAGAACCATGCCGGCAGTAGGATTGGTGGATCGGTTTGGGAAATTTACCACCTGCTGGAGGGGATAGACCCGGATCATATTGGTGTGCAGTTTGACTTGAGACATGCCGCTGTGGAAGGATATCAGTCTTATGAAAATGTGTTCTATATGATTTCGGATAAAATCCGAAGCTTTGACCTCAAGGACTTCGTCTGGGGCAAAAATCCCAATGGAAAGGGAGATGTTCCGGTAAATGTGCCTTTGGGAGAGGGGAATGTTAAATTTGACCTGCTGCTAAAGCATCCAAAGTTTACAGACAGCAGCATGCCCAAAATCATCCATGCAGAGTATGACCTTGGAGGCGCCGAACATGGCAGGAAAGATCCGACGATGGAGCCGAGGGACATATTGAGCAAAATTGCAAAGGATACGGTGGTTTATGGGAAGTTGATGGGGTGATTAGGAATTATGGGTTATGAGTGATGAGTTATGGGTTGGGAATGTGAAGGATAGATTCAAGTCTTTTCTTTTTTATCCTTAGTATTACGTCTCCAGAAGATTCAATCAAATCAATTTGTTCCTTTGTTTTGTACCAATCAGAATGCGGGCTGCTCCTTCCACAAGCAGGGCACCACGTATCTTCCCAATGCGTTTTGCATTCCGGACATTTACCCTTTATTGAAAAAGTGTTCCATTTATGCCCGCAACTACATGCCCAGTACTTTTCTCCATCAGGATTCCATTCGCAAGCCGGGCATTGTATTATTATGTCCTTTTGCGTTTTCTTAAAGAACATCTGTCTGTTTTAATTGAATTAACTACTATATATACTCCACCAACTCCATCCCTCTAGTCCCCTTAATCAAAATCAAATAGTCTTCCAGTTTGGAATCGAAAATCCAAATTCTACATGAGAGCGAATTCTTTGGGTGCCATTGCCATTAGTACTTTGTCCCTAATCTTAAACTTCAAGCGGAAATTTTAAACTCCCGAGTTATTTCTTTCGGATTATGCGCATCAAGGTCGAAAGTCGTTTTCCTTGTTTTCAATTCTCGAATTAGCCAGTGTTTCCCTGCCCTTCGTAGTTTTCCTTTATGCTATTTCGATATTCAGTTGTTTGCCAAGCCCAATTTCAATTAATTTATAATAGGTTGAAACTTGAATATCGCTCATACCACGTTCAATTCTAGATATGTAGCTTTTTTTCGTCCCTGTTTTTTCAGCAAGTTCTTCTTGCGTTAAATTAGCCTCTTTTCTCGCTTCCTTAAGCATGACACCAAGTCTGAACGCAAGCGATTGAGCGTCATACTTGTCCCTTTTTTCAGTTCCTTTCATTCCGTATTTTCCAATAAGGATGTCCTCAAAATCCGTTACATTTTTCATATCAGCTATTTTTATCTTGTAAATATTCCTTTTTTAGTTTCTCAGCAAGTTAAATTTCATTTCTCGGTGTTTTTTGAGTTTTCTTAACGAAACAGTTTGCAAGTACAACCAAATTTCCATCATCAAAAAAGCACAAAATCCGAATACTTTTGTAAGTCGTAATCACCCGCACTTCATAAATTCCATCTGTATCTTCGAGAGCTTTGAAGAATTTCTTCGGGACTTGTCTTTCAAAACGCACTAAATCCAAAACGTATTCAATCTTTTCTTGAACCTTATCTTCTTGAGCTTTATAAAATTCAGCGAAATTTTCTTTGTATGCGATTATTTTCCTGATCACGGGTCAAAGTTAACCAATTAGTGAATAAATTCAAATTAAGGTAGCAAAGACCAATTTGAAGTATTGTGGGCAACTACTAAATATACTCCACCAACCCCTCCAACTTCATCCCCCTACTCCCCTTAATTAAAATCAAATAATCTTCCAGCTTGGAATCGGAAAGCCAAATTCTGAACGAAAAAGGGTCAGGGAAATAGAGCGCTTTGGGTGCCGTTGCCAAGGCGGATTGTATTAGCTTGCCGCTAAGGCAGATTTTGTCGATATTCATCCCCGAAAGGATCTCTCCCAATCGCCGATGTTCAGCTTCTGCATGCTCGCCGAGCTCCAACATATCCCCGAGGATAACCATCTTGTGCGACTTGCCCTCCATTTTATCAAAGGCTTTTAAGGCTTCCTCCATACTGGATGGGTTGGCATTATAGGCATCTAGAATAATCAGGTTGCTGCGCTTTTCCACCAATTGGGAGCGCATATTGGAAGGTCTGTAGGTGGAAATGGCTTTTGCGCCATCAACAGACGGAACGTCAAAATACTTCCCTACAGTGAGAGCTGCGGCTATATTGTCGAAATTATAGCTGCCTATAAGTTCGGACCGATACACTTCTTCGCTATCGCCTGTCCTGAAGCTAACAAAAGGATCTGCAGCAATCATTTCCACTTCGCAAAAACTACCCTTCTCAGGAAAAAGCACCGGATCATCAAACCTCCGAATCATATTGGAAAAAATAGGCTGCCGGGTATTGATAAATACCTTACCTGAATTTTTCCTTAAATGCTGAAACAGTTCTGTCTTCGTTTTCAACACACCCTCTGGTCCTCCCATGCCCTCCAAATGGGCCTTTCCTATATTGGTAATCAGACCATGGGTGGGGTTGGCTATATCGCACAGTTCCTGAATATCCCCCTGCTTGTTGGCACCCATTTCAATAATGGCTATTTCCACCTCATCGGTGATGCGCAATAGCGTCAGCGGAACGCCGATATGATTATTTAAGTTGCCGATTGTCGCCAGCGTGTTGTACTTGCAGCTCAATACCGCATGAAGCAGCTCCTTGGTAGTGGTTTTTCCGTTACTTCCGGTCAACGCAACAATGGGGATAGTTAATTGCTCCCGGTGAAAAGCCGCTAATTCCTGCAAGGCCCCCAACCCATCGGGTACCAATATATAGCGTGGATCACTGTCCACGGCATAGGCTGCTTCATCCACTACCACGGCGGATGCACCCTGCTCCAAAGCTGTCGCCGCAAATGTATTGGCATTAAAGTTCGGCCCCTTGAGCGCAAAAAAAAGGTTTCCCTGTCCAATCTGCCGGGTATCCGTGGACACACCTGTTGATGCGAGGAAACGTCTGTATAGTTGTTGAATGTCCATGGATTGGATTGAAAAACTAATGTACTTTATTTGTCGAAAGAAAGTAACTTCGACCGCCTTTTGAATAAAAACAAAAGTAATATATCCGGTATCAAAAAGTATCGTTTAACTTTAAAAATTAAAACCGCATGCGTCTCATTTGCTTCTTGGTCTTTTTCTTTATGCTAAGTTGGGCCTCCGCCCAGCAGCGATATGCGTCAACGTCAGAAATTCAGGCTGATTTCGAGGGCAAAATCCTATCCATGCCTTTTGCCGGAGGCATCAATGCCGCACAGATACAAACCCTCGACGTCAACGGGGATGGATCGGAGGAATATATTGTGTGGGACATTAACTCCCGTATGCTTAGCGTATTTCGGGAAACCCAAAATGGCGGATTTGAACATTTACCTCAAGCCAGCTATTTATTTCCCTCCGATATCAGTGGTTTTTTGGTTTTGGCTGACTATGACGGGGATGGGCGTAAGGACTTATTTACCGGAAGTCCCTTTGGGATCAAGGCATACAGAAACGTCACTCCCAGCACTGCCTCAACCCCCCAATGGGAAGAAGCCCAGTCATTCCTCCGGCTGGACAACGGCTCCAATGTCACGGCCAACAGCTTGGATATCCCACTGATAACTGACCTTGACGGGGATGGGGATCTGGATATCCTGACTTTCAATTTTGCCACGGGGGATTACTTGGAGTTTTACCGCAATACAAGTATGGAACGCAAAGGTGTGGCGGATATCGACGGATTTGCCTCGGCCCAAATCCGGTGGGGAAGATTTGAATTTTGCGATTGCGGCATCTTCGCCTTTGGGTTTACCTGCACGGGCATGCCCATTACCGCTGACCTTCCATCCTTGGAAACGGCCCGGATCGAGCATTCAGGTGGCCACTCCATCCTCTATCAAGACCTGAACGGCGACGGTGTACGGGACCTGCTGATGGGACAGGATCTATGCAATACGCTATACTTTCTACCCAACAAAGGAACTGATGCGGCACCAGTATTTAATGAATTTCTTCTTGAGCTGCCCCAAACAGGAGTTTTGCCACAGTTTCCGGTCTTCCATGCCGCCTATATGGTTAAGGAAAAATTAATCATCACAACCAATTCCTCCGAGCCATCGGCAAATTTCTTGGTGGACTATGGCTCCAGTCTTTACCAATACTCGTTGACGGGCGAAAACGGTCTCGGAACAAACCGATTTTTGCAGGAAGAAATGTTTGATTTTGGTGAAAATGCCAGGCCCTTTTTTGAAGGAAACCCCGTAAATGGAACGTTGGTGGTCACTGCCAATCAAATCAAAGACGGGCACCCGACAAGCAAGGCATACCATTTAGCTTTGGAGGAAGGGACTCTCCGGATAACCAATGAAGATTATTTGAACCTTTCGCAGCTTCAACTAAGGGAAATGAGCTACCAATCTTACAGAACCACGGCAGGAACCGACCTACACCTTGTGACAGGAGATCAAATTCTCAACGGGATACCTGAGAAAAAAATTTACTGGACCACTCACGGACAACCTGGCGCCTGGAAGGAAAGTCAGGTGTCCGGTTTCTCGCTACGGGGTGTGGATGACTTAACTTTCTTTGCTCATAATGGAATGGATTATTTACTTTTGGGTAGGCAGACGGGGGAGCTGGTTTTATTTACGGTCAGTTTTGGTGAAAATAATATTGATATAGAATTAGTTGAAAGGGATTTTTTGGGATTTTCAGACAACCCGGTTAACCGTGGATTAACTGTCGCGGTGGTTTCTGGGGCTACCCCTACCCTATTGGCTGTCGATCAGCGGGGAGTTCTTCGCACGGTAACTGATTTTATGGACAGTCCCAACACAGAGATTGCACAAGTGTTGGTTGGCGAAAACCAATGGGTGGAAACCCGGCTTGGAAGAAATACCTGGATGACGGCTGTCCCCGACCCATTTGGCAATAGACATGATCTTATTCTCGGTACAAGGGCTGGAGGATTGCTTTATCTAAGCGGAGTAGCTCAATCGGGAAATGGAAGTGATGAAACCTTACAGGTGAGACTTTATCCCAATCCAGCTCAAAATGGAGCCTGGGTTCTGGCAAGTAAGGCCGCAACCATGGATATCATTGATCTGTCGGGTAAGGTAGTGCAGCAACGCATTGCGCTTTCGGCTAACCGGGAAACAGAAATTGGACTTTATGGTATGGCACCCGGGGTTTACATTTTAAGAATCACCGGAGAAGACAGGCAGACAGCCCACAGAAAATTGATTGTGCGCCCTTAATATCACCCCAAGCGAAAGGCATCCGCATCTTTCCAAGCGGGAAATTTTTCTCTGTATTCGAGAAGATGGTCTCCATTTAGGGTACACAGTAAGGTCATCTCAGTTTCACCCGCGAAGCATACCCTATTCCCTTTAAAATCGTACATTCCGGAATGTCCGACGTACGCAACGTCATTTCCATCGGTGCCGACACGGTTTAGTCCAAGCGTATAACACCAATTTTCCACGGCTCTTGCGGGAAGCAATACATCCCAAGCGGTAGATCTTGCCGCCGGCCAAGAAGCTACATAAAAGGAAAAATCATAGTCGAAACCTCCCTCTTTAGTCGCCCGGTTTCTGGACCAAACCGGAAAACGAAGATCGAAACAAACCTGGGGCAAAATCTTCCAGCCTTTAAGTTCAAAGATGGGTTGGGAAGTACCCATGTTATAGTGTTCATCCTCCCTGGCCATGCG
>DATHWC010000289.1:0-10643 GCA_035460985.1 Lunatimonas sp. | reverse complement strand
GATTCCCGCTCCTGGTACAGTTTAAAGCCGCTTTTTAAGCGGTTTTTCTGTTTTTAATACATTGGGCTGAATACTGGTCGTGCAATCGCTTTTCAATTTTTGCTCACAGAATCAGTTTTTGAAAGTTTATTCGGAGATTTTAATTTCGAATTTCAATTACCTTTTTCCAAGAATTCTTAAAAAGCTTGGAGGTATGGGAGACACAGGAGAACAAAAATACGTTGCTCAAAGGGATTCTGAATTTGTTCTGATTTTTCTAAATTTATCAAGTTGTGCGACAGAATTCTATCGTATAAATAAAATCCATTAGTCCAAACTACTTTTTTGAGGCCTACCCATTTACACTGAATTGGTATTTAACGGTTTAATTGTACAGAACACCTCAATCAACATTAAAAGCTAAACATAACACAACACTAGAAGCTAAAAACAATGCGGCTTTAAAAGCTAATCCTGAGAGCTATTTTGAATTGCATAATGGTAAACTTATTATTCTCGATGAAGTGAAGCGAAAGACAGCTCAAAGCGTACGGGAAAGAAGGCTATTGTCGGATCTGACGCAAGAGGGATTGTTCGAGCGTTCCAGTGTTCCATTGGCTACCTTGCGAAAATTTGAACAAAAGGGACTGATATCGCTGGAATCTTTGTTAAAAATCCTTTTGGTAGTGGGAGGGTTGGAAGAATAAACGGACGCCCTTAAACCACCAATTCCAACATATAACTCAATCGATGAGGTTTTGAAGGATAGCAGCAAAATTACCCGTAAGAGAGGACGCAAAAAATGAAGCTACTTATCACGGACATAAATGTAGGTATTGATTTCGGCAGCAGAATCGAACCGGTTGGGCGATTGGCAAGTCAGAAAGTCTTACTATAAGGTGATTGAGGCGAAATTAAATAAGATTTAATATTCGATAGCAATTAAGAAAGCGCTCCCGGAGGAGGATCTTTTCTTTTAAACTTTTCATCCGGTAGTGGAATAAACACTTCGTTATCATCCGGCGGCAGAGCGATCCTACCCTGCTTCCAATCTTCCTTGGCCTGTTCGATGCGCTCCTTCCGGCTGCTTACAAAATTCCACCAAATAAACCGTTCTCCCACAGGTTCCCCACCCAATAACATAACGGTAGTGGCTTCCCGTGCTATAACAGCAGCTTCCTCGTTTTTCCGAAAAACTATAAGCTGACCTGCCGTATAGAAATGCCCTTTGTGCTCCACACTACCCTTGGCAATATAGATACCCCGCTCCTCATAACCATTGGGGATTTCCAGAAGGTGACCTGCTTGGAGTTCGACGTGTAGGTAGAACAGCGGAGAATGGGTCGGCACATTGCTTTTCAGTCCATAGGCCTCTCCGGCAATCTGCCGCATCCAAACTCCTTTTTCGTCAAACACAGGTAAGAGGTCCTTTTGGTAGTTGAAGAAAGAAGGATCGGCTTCCTCATCTTTTTCCGGTAGGGCCACCCAAGTTTGAATCATTTCGAGTTGGCCCCCTGCAAGGATTGCGGGATCTTCGAAACGCTCGCTATGGGCAATGCCTTTCCCTGCCGTCATCCAGTTGACTTCTCCGGGTTCAATAACCTGCTGTACACCTAGGCTGTCCCGGTGGGTTACTTTCCCTTTAAACAGGTAACTGACGGTAGACAAGCCAATATGTGGATGGGGCAACACATCCATGTCCTGTCCATGCTCGGCAGTCAGGCCTATCGGCCCGGCATGATCCATAAAAATAAAGGGGCCCACCATCCGCCGCTTGCGAAAGGGCAAAATACGGTTGACCATCAGTCCGGGACCGATGGAGGCTTTTCGGGCATCGATGACAATTTCCGGCATTTTATTTCACGTTTCTTGTTAGATTGTAATTTTTGAATTTAGGAAATTGGAGGTTAAAAGTGGGAATACTAGAAGAAATTTTAATAAAAAAATTCCTTTAAATGTCATTTACAGTGATTCTTATTCTTTTATCATTTTAAAATAATCTCATTTTTTTAACCTCTATTTCCTATCTTTCCTCCCTAAAATCAACATAAAACTACATGAATAACCGAAGAGAATTTTTATCTAAAGTTGCTCTGGGTATATCAGGACTGGCATTCGCACCGACTTGCCTGCAAGGGGCACCGGCCCTGATACGTTCCTACAACAAACCCAATTCAAAAATCAACGGGGTACAAATTGGCTGCATTACCTACTCCTTCCGTTCATTGCCGGATCAAAGTGCCGAAGCCACCCTTGGCTATGTGACTGAATCCGGAATCAGTGCCATTGAGTTGATGGGCGGACCTGCGGAATCCTTTGCAGGCCTACCGGAATCTTCCATCAACCGTTCCCGAATGTTTCAACTGGGAGGCAAGCAGCGTAGGGGCGAAAGCCTCAATGCGGAGGAAACCAAGGAATTGGAAGAATTGCAAAAAGAATCGGAAGCTTATGGCAAGGTAGTTTCTAGATGGAGGTCTAATGTAGACTTCAAGAAGTTTGAGCAACTCCGTAAGATGTACAAAGATGCCGGGGTAGGTATTTATGCCTTCAAGCCAAATGCCTTTGGCCAAAACAACTCGGATGCGGAAATTGCCTACGGCATGAAAGCCGCACGGGCCTTGGGTGCTTCGCATGTGACCCTTGAGCATCCGGCAGTTGATGCTCACACCCTAAGATTGGGAAAAATGGGAGAGCAGCATAAGATGTCAGTAGCCTATCACGGACACGAACAGCAGACCTTTACCTTTTGGGACACCGCCCTCGCCCAAAGCCCGAAAAATGCACTCAACTTTGATGCTGGACACTATGTGGCTGCAGGTCACACAGACATCATGGAGTTGGTGGCAAAGCAAAATAAGCGGATTTTAAGCATGCACATCAAGGATAGGCAAACCCCGGCAAACGGCAAAGGAAACCTGCCTTGGGGTACAGGTGACACCCCCCTTCCTGAATTGCTAACTCTAATGAAGAAAGAAAATTACAAATTTCCAGCCTCCATCGAACTCGAACATCAAATTCCCGATGGATCAGATGCTATCAAAGAGGTACAACAATGTCTGGAATTTTGTAAGAAGGCTTTGGTATAAGATCAAGAAAAAGATACGGATAGATAAACTTTTGGTCTACTACCTAGAGCCGATGTCAGCTCAGAATAAAAAAAGGGGTTGCTATCTTGGAAAGCACCCCCTTTTTTTTAGTAAATTTTAATAAGATGATTAATCCACATCCCAGAAAAGCTTCGCTCTGAGATTGTCTGTAGGCTGAACCCGTGCGTAGTTTTCAGGATTATAGGTCTGCTCTGAACCGGGATATAACCAGCGGTTTGGCGGTACGTCCTGTTGGTTGGAATCGTCTACCCAGAAAGGAAGGTTCAACACATCAACACGTCTAAATTCCGCCCAGTTTTCATTTGCCTGGACCACATTAAAATGTAACCACCTTTCTCTGGCGATCAACCTGAGCTTTTCGGTACCGGACGCTGCCTGATCCCAAGAAACTACGGGTTTGGCTATATAGTTATCCACATCAGCGGTTGTTACTACTGCTGCTGCTGGAGCCGTATTATCGTTTGAAATACTTCTTAAGTATTGGTAATAGTCCACAGATTCCCTAATCGCCGTTTCATAATGTGCCTTGGCCTGACCATCATTTCCTTCTTTCAGGAAATATTCGGCAATCATTAAATGAACTTGGGTAGCATTCATCAGCATACCCGGAAAATACTGGTTTCTGCTAAGGGTAGATCGGTTGTATATAGTAAGCGTATTCGATCCCACTAATTCAGTCTGAACAGAGGGGTTTAGCAGTGGGTCCAAACCAAAATATGAACCATCCTCTTGATCTTCTCCAGGTTCGAATAAATAAGTTAATCTGGGGTCTGCGTTGTCCCGCATATGATCGACAATAAACTTGCCGGCAACATTTCCGTTCCAATCTTCCAATCCCGATCTGAATCCGTTGACACCCATCAAGGTACCTAATTCATAGATTTGCATCATGATATTGTCATCATTGTCCGCCACTATGGGATAATTGGTTGGATTGGCTAAAATCGCAGCAATTTCAGTCCGAGCCCTTGAAGAAAAGGTGGAGACTCCGCTAACCCTCGTCAACATACGCAGCCGAAGTGAATTTATATATTTTAACCACAATTCCACATCACCCCTATTTACCAAATCCTGAGTTTTGAAGGCGGCCAGAATCCCCGGATTTATTTCCAAGGTCCTCAATTCATCGGCAAAACCCGCCAAATCATCCAACATTTTGGTATAAATATCAGCAGCGTTGTCATACTCAGGATAAGACACGGTATAATCACCTCCATTGGTACTTAGCATACCCGCTCTAGACCAGGGAATATCCCCATGTAGATCTACAATTTTCTGTGTATGGTCGTAAAGGTAGGTGGCCCCGGCAATCATAAAGATCCGGTTGTCTGCCCTTGACGCTGCGTTTAGACCTGCATAAATCTTTTCCATTTCCCGGTATTGAGCCAGAAACGAATAGTAGTTATCCCAACGGCCATTTATAGCAGCAGAACCTGGGACATACTGATTTTCTCCATTAACCCAACCTGTTGCCTGGTTAAATCGATTTAGGGTAATCCGAAGGTTGACAAAATAGTTCGTGTAATCAGGAAGCACATACCCCCTATTCGCCAACATAAAGCCTGTAAACTGTCTCTCTACAGAAGAAGACGAAAGCTTTGATGGATCGGTGTAATTATCCTCAAATTCCGATAATTGGCATCCCGCAAAAGTACTTGACAGGAGTAGAGCCAGTGTTATATGTTTGATTTTCATGACTTTTCTTATTTATTGAAACGACTTATCAGTTAGAATCTAGCTCGTACCATAAGACCTACGGAGCGGGTAGCAGGGTTTGTACCCGCATTAGTTAAGGTCTGAGCCCACCTAGAACCACCAGTCAACACCTCGGGGTCCAAGTCCTTGATATTTCGATAGAAGAAGAACAGATTACGGCCGAAAGTAGAAAGTTGTATCGACGAGGCTCCCAATTTCTGGGCAATGGTAGAAGGAATCATATAGGCCAAAGAAAGTTCACGCATTTTGAAATAGGTGTTTTCTTGAATATATAACTCATACCTAGACTGGCTATATTGAGGCCCACCCCAACCATATGTCCGCTGGAAGTAAAGGGCTTGCGAAATCACATTCGTATTTGGTGTTCCCTCTGCGGTAACTCCATCCATAAGCATCCCATCATTATATACTTTCTCTCCATTAGGGCCCTGGGCTGCAGAGGTTTGTACACCCTTTCCATCAGCATCTCTATAATATGAAAGGCCACCACTGGCTGCATCCATATACTGCAAGCTTGCCTCAGTCAATCCCCTACTAATCATCCAGTTAATTCCAGTAGGCATGACATGCCCCCCGATCTGAAAATCCGCCATCATATCTAGGCTGAAGTTTTTATATTGAAAGTTATTGAATATACCGCCAACAGCCTTGGGCATGGCATTGCCCACCTGAATCCAATTATCCGGATCAATTTTGTACATGCCGTTTGGCTGAACGATTTTCTGTCCATTGGCATTTGTTTCTATCGGACGGGCAAAGAAATCGCCCATAGGCCTACCTACGACAGAACGCAACTGGGCAGCATTGCCATCATAATCCGCGTGTAAGAGTTCCGTTGCGTTATTTGCCAACTGCTCTACTACGTTCATATTTCTGGCAAAATTGATTCCTGCATCCCATGTAAATCCACTTCGTTGGAAAACCTGCCCGTTTAAAGCTATTTCAATCCCTTTATTTCGCAAAGTACCTATATTAGCAAGAACTGATCCCGCTCCGGCTGTCCAAGGGAGAGTTAAACCTAAAATTTGGTCCCTGATTTGAGCATTGTAATAAGAAACCTCCAAATTCAAGCGGCCATTAAAAAACCGACTTTCCAAGCCAAACTCATATTCATGCTTCTGTTCGGGAATAATTCCGTCATTTCCCAAGCCTCCGGGAATAGTCGTAAACAATACAGGTGCTCCTCCCGGCTGCTGCACGCCCAACGTACTCTGCGAGTAGGCTATGTTGGCCCCGTAGATATCGGGATAGTTACCCACAATGCCCCACGAACCTCGCAGCTTTGCAAAATTGATAAATCGAGGCAATTCAACCGCGTCAGAGAGTATAAAACTGGTATTTACAGAAGGATAGAAAAATGTGTTGTTATTTGGGCTCATGGTGGAGGTTCTGTCTCTTCTAACTGTGCCTTCAACAAACCAAATTCCTTTATAGTCAAAATTAAGGGTACCCAAAGTTGCATCAATTACTCTTGTTCTTCGGGCCGACCCGTTATTAGGGATGTTAACTGACGCCACTACATCAAATAAATTTTCAATATTTAAACCGCCGTTTGTTCCCCGGGAAACTGAGGAGAAGGTCTCTTTATTAGCGGTGTATCCCGCCATAGCGGACAAAGTAATATCTTCTGTAAGGCTTTTTCTATAGGTCAACAACAGATCTCCATACAGGATATTGAAAATTTCATTTGACATACTAAACCCACCTGAAGGGCCAAAGGCCAATGGACGTGTTGACGATGAACGATTTTCATTACTTCTGTAGGTAAAGTCTGTTGATACCCTTGCCCGTAAGGACAATTCGTCTGTGATGTCAATGAAATTTGTCAAACTGGAAATCACTCTATTACTGATTTCCGAAGCGCGTTCTTCATTTACACGCCACGCATAGTCCGCAATGGCATCACTAAATCCGTTACGGATAATATTTTCATCGGGAGTAAGGCTCTGACCATTTCCAACTACATAACGGTATCCCCTGCTTGTCTTATATTTATCCAAATACCAGGCCCCGTTGTCAAAACGGGTCATCATTCCAGCAAAATTATTGATCATCCGATCCACGGACACCGGTCGGTTTGCGGTGTTTTGATTGATATAATTAATCATCAAATCCGTTCGGACCCTCTTGGAAACCCTGAACGTGGAATTCAGGTTCATAATATTTTTACTGTTCTTGGAATTCAAACTCAACCCTTCATTGTCCTGCCGCGTAAGTGAAAGCCTGTAGTCTGCCAAATCCGTAGAATTGGAAAGAGCGACGTTTACTTGTGAATTGATGGGGCTGTTGAACAGGGCATCATAGTTATTCATCTGGGCCTCGTATGGCCTCATCTGACCATCCCATGACATAATGGGCTGTCCGTCAAAAGGAGCTCCAAAGTTTATTGTAGTTGCGGGTAATCCTCTTGCGCCATTCTCGTAGGTAACAAAGCCGTCATCATCTTGACCTAAATTAAACACATGGTTCGGTGCACCAGGACCTCTTACGTTCTGGTAACGGGGGAGGTAAGCAATTTGGTCCATGGAATAGTTGGCATTGAAGTCCACATTAAATCCTTTTTTGTCAGAACTCCCCGTCTTCGTAGTGATCAATACAACTCCGTTAACGGCTTCGGATCCATATAATGCTGCAGCCGATGCACCCTTAAGGATGGAAATATTATCGATATCTTCCGGGTTGATGTCCAAAAGACCATTTCCTCTTAACCGCTGATCACCCCAATAGTTGTTGTTATTTACCTCTTCATTTCGAATTGGTACCCCGTCCAAAATGATTAACGGTTGGTTTCTACCTGTAATGGAGTTGATACCCCTGACAGTAATGTTTACCGCAGAAGTAGCGCCTCCGGCACCTGCCTGAATACGTACACCCGGTGCTTTACCGTATAACGCAGTAGCCAAGTTAGGTGTACCCACTTTGATCAACTCATCAGAGCGAATAGTAGTAGTAGCATATCCCAAGGATTTTTGCTCCTTAGCCACACCAAAAGACGTAACCACAAATTCATCCAACGCACCCATATCCTCTACCATCGTCAGGCTGATGGTGGATCTATTGCCTATTGCCACAGTCTGTGTCTTGAATCCGATAAAGGAGAATACCAAGGTGCCATTGTCTGGGGCAACAATGGAATAAGCGCCATTTACATCCGTAACCGTTCCGGTAGATGTCCCCCGTACAGTTATGGTAACACCGGGAAGTGGCATCTGATTTTCGTCTGTGATCACACCATTTACAGTTATGTCCGCCTCATTTTCCAAAGACGCTTCAACGGTGTTGTTTGCAGGGGAAATCGCGGTAAAACCTGCAGCCGTTACCGACAGCAAAAACCCTTGAAGCAAAAGGAACAAGGTCCCTTTTCTCAAAAGGTCATTCATTAGTAGTGTTTTTTCATTTTTCATTGTTTTGATAGATAAGTTGTTTCAACCGCTAATGCGATTGGTTTAGGTTTGGTTTTGAATGGATAACTTTAAAGAGATTCAGTTAAACCCCTTTCTTTTCGATCTTTTCCCATAGGCTGTAAAGACTTTTTATAAAACAGACTTTTTACACAATTCTTGTTTTGGACTGTAACTTTACAAAAAAATTTATTAATTATTATGTTTTGGTTAATTTATTTAATCGAAGTTTTCAAGATTTTACCTAGGAACCAAAGGCGCTTCGTATATACACATCCTAAACATTATTTTATTTAACATTTTTGTTATTTACGAAATTATTTTTATGTTATTTATACATATATAAAATTTGATAAATTATATTTTTGTGTTTTTTTAAATGAAAATTCCGAAAAAAATATAATTATTAAGAGAATTTAAATTATCTAAATGTTTATTAAATATGTCCATTTGCCTTGTTTCCACAATAACCAATCATAATTTGGTGTTTTTCTTGGAATTTTTTTACCTACGTAAAGATTCTTCTTCTTAATTTTTTGTTACAATATTCTATAGATATAAATTTCCCTTTTGACAAATATTTTGCAGACTATATAGCATTGAGGCGCAACATAATAAAATCAGGTTAGCTCTTTAATTTTTAGAGATATTCCTTATATTCCCAACAAACTTTAATTAAACCCAAGTAAAACCTATGAAAACTCGCCTAATTCTATTTATCTTTCTATTTACGCTCAGCCTTCATTTGCGGGCACAACAAATTGGTTCCACTCCTGACCAAATTACAGCCTTAACCTCCCAATGGAAGGGAGACCGCTTCGATGACGGAAGACCCAAGGTCCCCGACATTATGTTAGAGCGACTGGAAACCGCAACCTTGGAACAAATTTGGGGCTATCTACTCAGAAAAGGCTACAGAAACCAAGTCGAGAAAGACTGGGTAATTTTAAAACCGGGGAGGACAATGGTTGGTAGGGCCTTGACTGCCCAGTTTATGCCTTCACGCCCTGATTTAGACAGTCTCGTCCGGGCTGTCGGAAAGGCGGAAGGCCGTTCCCAGCGGGGAGGTATTAATATCTGGCCCATTGACATCCTGACTAAAGGCGATATCTATGTGGCTGACGGTTACGGAAAAGTAAAGGACGGCACCCTAATTGGTTCTAGCCTGGGAAATGCGATTTATGGCAAGACGGGAAAGGGAGTCGTTTTTTACGGCTCTATCCGGGATATGCAGGAACTCAGAGATACCGATGGGTTCAACGCTTGGATTAAAGGACAAGATCCCTCTTTTATCAAAGATATGACACCAACGTCGATCAATGCGCCTGTCCGAATCGGTGAGGTGACTGTTTTTCCGGGTGATATCGTGTTTGCCAATGATTATGGGACCGCCTTTATCCCAGCCCATTTGGTAGAAGACCTGGTGGTCACGTCGGAATTGGTGGGGCTTCGGGACGAGTTTGAGCGGGTTTTATTGCAGGAAGGTAAGTACCCATCCGGTGAAGTGCATGGGCAATGGAACGAGGCCATAAAAAATGAATTCCGTGCATGGGTCAAAAAGTATCCAAGGGAATTAGCCGTGAGCAATGAGCAAATTGAGGAATATCTGGAAAAATCAAACCAGTAACCCGTTGAAAGAAAACCAGGAACACAAAATAATCACTACGACCTGAAAGAAATATAATTAAACGTAGTGCTTAGAAAGGAGCTGAAAGGCCTCCCTTGGTATGAATCATGTACCCAAAAAAATCCGTCTAAATGGTTTTTACCACATAGTAACATAGTACACATAGAGGAAAGTACCAAAAAGACTTTTAGAAAAATTCTCCCTGTCCTCTTATGTGTAACCTCCGTGCCTTTTGTTGTTCTTCTTTTTTTGATGCAAAAGGCGCAACGACTTCGCAGCGGACGCAACGGATTTCAACTATCTCTATGTGAACTACTGTGACCTATGTGGTTGATAAAAAAAGACCTCGAAGGGCAAAGTAAAATCACGAAGCGAACAAAGTTTTCTATAAAAATCCGTCCAAATGGTTTTTACCACATAGTAACATAGTACACATTGAGGAAAAAAAGCACAAAGTTTTCAATAAAAATTCTACGTGTCCACTGTGGTTCCTCTTATATCGTTGTTCTCATTTATGGTGACCAATTCGATTTCTAAAATCTCTGTGTGAACTACTGTGACCTATGTGGTTAAATAAATGACCACAAAGGACTTAAAGAAGGCACTAAGGTCACAAAGAAAAAAATAAAAACTTTCGTGTCCTTTGTGCAACCTCGGTGTTCTCTGTGGTTCTATTCAAAAATTGACTTTGATTATTTTATTCTGCCACCCTTCCCGGCTCACGTCGGTTTTTGCCTGGGCTTTTCGTCAAATCGTCCCCCAAATCTTCCCTGGCTGCGGCAGCAATTTCCACCAGTTCTGCTTCCAACTCAG
>DATHWC010000288.1:0-3572 GCA_035460985.1 Lunatimonas sp. | reverse complement strand
GAGTTTGGCTGGCACATCAGTGCCTAGGGATTTTGTAGAGTTGCCTTCCCAAATTATGGAAAACTGGGCTACCGAACCGGAGGTGATGAAACAGTATGCGATTCATTATGAAACAGGAGAAGTAATTTCTGATGAACTGATCGAAAAACTAACCAAAAGTGGAACCTTCGGTCAGGGCTTTGGTACAACGGAATACTTGGCGGCATCCTTACTGGATTTGGATTATCACACACAAACCGAACCGATCACCGAAGATGCTACCACCTTTGAAAATGAATCTGTAGCTGAAATGGGTTTGATTGATGAGATTATCCCCAGATATAGAAGCACCTACTTTCAACATATCTTTAGCGGAGGTTATTCTTCCGGCTATTACAGCTATATCTGGTCCGGCGTTTTGGATACGGATGCGTTCCAAGCCTTCAAGGAAACCGATTTATTTAATGCTGAAAAAGCCCTGGCGTTCCGAAAGGAAATCCTAGAGCGTGGCGGGACAGATGACCCGATGAAAATGTATGTCAATTTCAGAGGAGCAGAACCTACGATTGATGCGCTTTTGAAAAAGAGGGGATTGGATGAGGCGAGTCTGTCGGTGACGAAGTAGAATAGTTGGGGAGAGAAATGTAAGGGCGGATTTTTGGCTTTATATTTCTCACCTTATTAATTTTTTTTTGAGGTAGGGTTGAAAGCTGTCTTAATCGTAGATTTATAGGGTAGCTGCGGAATTAGCTGAAAAACCGATCCGGCCTCATAAAAAAAAATTACCACGAAGCCCACGGAGGATCACGAAGGGCACAGAGATTTTCTATCCACCGTTGCGTGCACCGCGCTGTCGTTGTGGCCGTTGCATGAAATAAAAGGTGTCCACATACTCAGACAAAAATAAAATCCGCATTTTCACGAGGTTTTTCTATTGCATGAAGTATTTCAGCTTTTTCTTCCTTTTCATTCAGGTTTAAATAATTTGTGCCCGGACAACCGGAAGCTTCCCATTCCGGCTCATTTTCTGTGAGACCCAGGAATCCCATTTGGATGCCTTTTATCTTTAGGATAACAGGAGCAATGGCCTCTTCACGGTCCTTTCCGGCACCGACATATTTTATTCCTGCTTTGTCAAGAATTTCCAGGGTCTAAAGGAGTCCTTCTGTTTCAACATCCATAATATGGTTGTTGGCAAGGTTGGCCAGGGTAACATTGGCATTGATAAGTGACTGGACTTTGTCAGGAGAAGCTTTAAAATTGAAAGGTTTGTTTAACTTTCTTTCACTGTTGGTTAAGCTGGTTTCGAGGTTAATAATATTAAGGACAGTATTTTTCATTAAGGAAAGCACTTTGCCCCAAGGGTAATCATACCCTTTTTCAGAGAGGACGCTGTTAAGCGTTCTGCCCAACATCACATCACCGGTAAGCCCTATAATTAGTGGTTCCATTCCTCTTTTTACTTAACTACTGTAAAATACGAAACGGGAGGCTCTAAACCCTGATTTACCATCTGTTTTTTAAAAATCCACTGTTGTATTGCCGCAATCCTGCATCAAGCCGCTCTATACCTGTCCTGTACCTTGTTCCAATTGGACCTTCATTGCTATAGCTGTATTCCCACCTGAAAATTTCTGTGGTGCGTAATTCAAATTTATTAGTCCGGATGATTTTCCCTGGAAAAAGTGGAAAGGCAAACTGAAAACCTGCTGTGGTTCCCAATTCTGTTTTTGTAGCAAAAAAGCCGATGTCAATACTACCATATTGGCGGATAAAATCAAATCTAATCCCTTTGTCTTGAGCTAAAAACTGTCCTCCGGTGATTTGAACGGTAGAATTAAATTTAGGAATGAAGTAGGCAACATCCACCAATCCGATGATATCCTGCAAGGATGTGGTATAGAATCCTGATTTAGGTATAAAATAAAAACCCGTGTATCCGAAATTCATTCCCAAACTCCATCGGGAGCTTAATGGGGAATAGCGATATGAAACATCGACTCCATACCGGTCATTAAAAAATAAGCCAGAGGCGACATGGATAAAATGATATGGAAGAAATTGCCCAAAATAATTAAGATGAGTGGGGGAGAGGCGAATGTTGTTGTCCTGGTTGTCCAGGTTGTTGTAAAGGGGGAAAAGTATACCAGTCTGTAGGCTTAGCCCCTTCATAATGTAAAACCGGCTATCCAGGATGAGGTTAGTCTTTGATTCAATGGGGCGGTCAAAATTTCCGAACCTAGCCTGGAAATCCGGTAGGATCCTAAAATTGAAGCGATAAGCTTGACTAAAATCTTTTATTTCCTGAAAAAGTTTCTTTTCATCCCCCAGTAACGGCCGGTACTCCAATTTTTCCGTACCATAATGACCAATGGTGTTTCCCAAATAAAGGGGTACATACCCCTTGAAGGAGTAGGCATTTTCCTCTTCTATTTTTTGGATATACTTGAAGGCAACCAAAGGATCTCTGAAATTCCTGTTTTCAAAAAAAATGACCGTATCTTTCTCATTTTCAAAAATCCGGATTTGTTCGAATCCTGCTTTTTGGAGGTCCTGTATGAGGGAGGAAGGGGGCCCTTGGGCTAATGCCTGCAAAAATAGAATGTAGAAGATAAAAACTGCCAGCCCTTTATTCTTTCTCATGCTTCCTCCATTCATAAGGGGCCTTGTTCAGTGACATTCTGAAATTGGCTGTAAAGCTTAAAGAGTTAAAATCAATTAAATGCCCCTGAAGAATAAAGGCATTTCCCAGTTTTACAAACACGCCCACATTCACATTTCGGCTGTCATATTCTGCCATGAGGCCACCGAATCTTTCGTGGTGGAATTTGGCCCCTCCAAAGAAACCATTTAAATAGTAATTGTTGTAATCCGCTTTTTTATGGAATTTAAGCCGCTCCGAAAAACTTTCATCCTCGGAGTTGGGGGGCAATCCAACAAAATAAGGCAATCCATAACCAAATGTGGGGGAGAATTTCCAGGAACCTGTTAAATTATAGGTTTTGCTCATTACCAGGGCGTAATGATCAATAAAATTGGCAGTACCAAAGAGAGGAGAAAGGATCAGTACAATGCTGGGAAACTGCTCCTTTTCTTTCAGCAGATGAAGCCTCACATCAAGATGCCGGTCTCCAATTCCTATCCTGTCTGCCATTCCTTCCAGTCGGGTGATGGTGAAATTGACCTCTAAAAATGGAAGTATACCGGCTCTGGCTGAAATATAATTTTCGGGATAATAACCGAACATAAAATAATTGATGGCATATGCCTCTGGTACATGGCTGAAGGAAAGACCAAATTGGTCCTTTTCAAAGGATGCATCAGGAATAAACATTAATCCAGGTTTTCCCATTATGTTTACCTGGGCATGGAGCCGGGCAATGGGAAAAAGCAAAAGGAAAAAAAAAGTGATACCAATTATTATTCCATACCTACAATAAACAAAGTAAGATCTAAGCCAGTGCATTGTAAAAATGAGAATTCCGGAAAGGAGATAAGGGAACCTTGTGGAAAACCTCTGAGAAAACCTGGAAAATCCTTTCAAAATCAAAAGGAGTCAAATTACTGCCACTGGGTAAGCAAAGGCCTCTTTC
>DATHWC010000287.1:0-1928 GCA_035460985.1 Lunatimonas sp. | reverse complement strand
TTGTTGATGCTTGTGTCTACCAAGTCAATGATAGGAATTCCAAAAGCGGCAGTTTTACCTGTACCGGTTTGGGCCTGGCCAATGACGTCATTGCCTTCAAGCAACAAGGGGATAGTTTGAGTTTGAATTGGGGAAGGTTGGGTGTAACCCATATCTTCCACTGCACTTAAGATTTCTTCAGAAATCCCAAGATCTGAGAATAATAATTCGTTTTCCATGAAATGTTTCCTTACTTCTCTGAGCCACGGTATCCTAAATCCCACTAACTAGCAACAGTAAGGAAACCCACGGCAATCGAGAAAAATGTAGTTATTTAATTATGCTGCAAAGGTAGGTATTATTTTTTGATAAGCAAAATATTTACCCAGAAATAAAACATTAGTAAAAAATATTCAAAAAGACTGCTCAATAGTTCTGAATTGAAGAGGGAGGTTGTAATAGCGACAACCTCCCCATCAAAATAATTAATTATCTATTATCCATGGATACATAAGACCTTTCGGTAGCTCCGACATAAACTTGACGGGGTCTGCCGATTGGCTCGTTGTTTTCACGCATTTCCTTCCACTGAGCGATCCAACCCGGGAGTCTTCCAAGGGCAAACATCACGGTAAACATATCAGTAGGTATGCCTAATGCTCTATAAATAATTCCTGAGTAGAAATCAACGTTTGGATATAATTTTCTTTCAACAAAATAAGGGTCTTGAAGTGCTGCCATTTCTAATTCTTTGGCGATATCCAAAACAGGATCATCAATACCCAATTTTGTCAATACTTCATCCGCTGCTTTTTTGATGATTTTGGCCCGGGGATCGAAGTTTTTATAAACTCGGTGCCCAAAACCCATCAAGCGGAACGGATCATTTTTGTCCTTCGCCTTATCCAACCATTTCTTGCTGTCACCACCGTCATCCTTTATGGCTTCCAGCATTTCTATAACCGACTGGTTTGCCCCGCCATGAAGCGGCCCCCATAGTGCGTTGATACCGGCGGAAATGGAGGCATAAATGCTTGCTTGGGAAGAACCCACCACTCTCACAGTGGATGTGGAACAATTTTGTTCGTGATCAGCGTGTAGAATAAGCAGTTTGTCCAGCGCCTTTGAAATGACGGGATCCGGTTCGAATTTTTCAGCCGGAAGGGCAAACATCATTTTAAGGAAGTTGCTGCAATAGTCCAAACCATTATCCGGGTAATTAACGGGATGACCTACTTTATTCTTAAATGCCCAGGCAGCAAAGGTGGGTAATTTGGCCATTAACCTTACTATACTCAAGTCTATCTCCTCCTTAGAATTATTTGGATCGAGCGAATTCGGGTAAAACGCAGTCAGGGAACATATAAGTGATGACAAAACTCCCATGGGATGAGCTACGGAAGGAAACCCATCCAATATCTTTTTTATGTCCTCGTGAACTAAGGTGTGCTTGGTTATTTTCTTGGTAAATTTTTTGTATTCTGCCTCGGTAGGGAGTTCTCCGTAAATCAATAAATAGGAAACCTCCAAAAAGGTCGATTTTTCGGCCAAATCTTCTATATTGTAACCCCTGTATCGCAAAATTCCTTTTTCACCATCCAAAAAAGTAATGGCACTTTTGGTAGACCCCGTATTCTTGAATCCAGGATCAAGGGTAATTAAACCGGACTGTCCCCGCAATTTACTAATATCTATGGCCTCTTCATTTTCGGTTCCTTTGGTTACGGGCAGTTCATATTCATTTCCCTGATAGGATAACTTCGCTATTTCAGACATATTTTTTGAATTAATCTATTTTGGACTGTTGTGCGTAATTTGATTCTAATTTTGCCATTAAGGTACTAAATATGCGCCATATATTCCTTAAATCTTACATTTTTGGAATATAGGACAACTGCATATCGAAAGTGTAAAATACTTTATTATACTATGACACCTCTAATTTTCCT
>DATHWC010000286.1:0-8267 GCA_035460985.1 Lunatimonas sp. | reverse complement strand
ATATAAACCGCATTGACATTGGGATCATTTATCAGCTGATCCGCATCATCATACCAGGTGGGCACCTGATGTCGCTCGGCATAATCTTTCGCCTTGGCCCCGTCCCTGCGCATTACTGCAACGAGCTTCGAGTTTGGGATTTTTTTCATGGCGGGTGCACTTTTCTTTTCGCAGACGCTGCCCACGCCAATTACCCCCCAGCGGACTTCGTTATCCTGAAATTTTTTCATAGACTTAAAATTACCAAAAATTAAACGAACTATTAATACCTCAAACTTTTCAGGTATGCAATGGATTGAGGCACTTGCTTAAAGTAGGTGGGGCTTTCGTCTTCAATATAATAATGTTCGATAGCAGATTTTTTTGCTGCTTTAAGAATAGCGGGAAGGTCTAATTGCCCGGTGCCCAAAGCCACGTCGTTTTCCACAGGCGTTCCCCCCGACATATTTCCTTCCACTCCTTTTTTGAGGTCTTTAAGGTGCATCAGCTTAAAGCGTTTAGGATACTTCTTAATAAGTTCCGCAGGGTCTACACCCGGAAAAAACGTCCACAATATATCGATCTCGTAACTCACATACTTTGGATCGGTTTCCTTCATCATCAGGTCAAAAAGTGTCCCTTTTTTGTGTGGATGGAACTCATATCCATGATTGTGGTAGCAAAATGTAAGTCCAAATTCGTCTTTCAATATCTTTCCGGCAGTATTAAAATCTTTTGATGCTTTTAGCGCATCTTCTTCATCGAAGGGCGCATCGTGTGGAATCCAAGCCACCCGGACAAATTTTGCGCCAAGTGTTTTTGCGTTTTGACCCACTTCTCTTGTTTTGGTAGTCAGGTCCGGATAACTTACTCCGAAAGAGGAGCAGAACATGTCCCGATCGTCTAGGAGTTGTCGCAGTTCGGCGGCAGTTTTACCAAAGAGATTGGAGAACTCCATGTCCTTGATACCCATCTGTTGCAGGGTGTCAAGGGTTTTTGCCACGTCCTTTTGAAAACTGTGGCGGTACGTATAGGAGACCATGCCCGGCATATCGGGAAAAAGGGCCTTACCCTGTTGGGCTGACGAATGGCCAACAAGGGAAACAAACATCAAACATACAATAAACAGGTTTTTCATGGGATCATAGTGAGGTGAACAACGGGCTAAAATTAGAAAAAAATGCATGGAACTGGATGTTTTCCTTTAAATATTCGAAAGATTCAGGCCTTTGTCCGACTTTAACTAGGTAAATCAGGCAGCGTGGAAGTCAAGTTTTGAACGATAGGACACAATTGAGGACAAATTAGATTTCAAAAAATCCACCTGCAGCAGCACTAAATAAAAATTCTATACGCTTTGTCCTCCCAGGTATTTTTTTAACGGTTGTTCCTCATTTGGATCATAGCTGTAATCCGCATTGTATTTGTCAGTGGAGTCATAAATCGCTAATCCAAAGACAGCATATACGATGAAACTATATCTCTGCCTCAATAAGATACGTTGAACCAGCCAAAATTTTCAAAATGCAAAATCAATAACAGGCAGCCATCGCATAAGCGAACACTGCAACTACCCTGAAAATAATTTCCCGTATAAAATTTGAATATCTGATGAAAAAGTATGACTTTAGATATCAAATACGTCATAAAATTTTTATGGGTATGAAACAGCTCAAAGTGTAAGTAAAGATTCAAAAAAATGTGAAAACTTTAAACCCAAATCACCATGTCTAAGCAATCATTTAACCCTCCTCGATCCTTCCTCACGCTTATTATGTTATTTTTTATATGGTTCCATGCGGCAGGACAGGTCACAGTCATTTCTGGAAAAGTAGTAGAATCGACCTCCAATGATCCTTTAACTGGGGTCAATATATTGGTAAAAGGCAAGGTACTGGGTACAATTACTGACATGAACGGTGAATTCAATCTTCGGGTAAACCAGGACCCTCCCTTAACGCTCGTTTTTTCAATGGTCGGGTTTGCCTCACAGGAGCAGATAGTGACTGAGAGTAACGCTACCGGGATAAGTATCCAATTAGAAGAGCAAATGTTTTTAGGTCAGGAAGTGGTTGTATCTGCTTCGCGGGTTGAAGAAAGTATTTTGCAATCCCCGGTATCGATCGAAAAAATGGATATTCTGGCTGTAAGAGAAACGGCCAGTGACACATACTATAAAGCCATAGCCAACCTGAAGGGTGTGGATGTAACTACTTCTTCAGTTAATTTTCAAATTCTAAATGCGCGGGGCTTTAACTCCACAGGAAATACCCGTTTTGTTCAATTGACAGACGGAATGGATACGCAGGCACCTGCGTTAAATTTCCCGATTGGAAACCTCAATGGGCCCTCAGAATTGGATGTAGAAAGTCTTGAGTTAATACCAGGGGCCTCATCTGCCCTTTACGGACCGAATGCGTTTAACGGTATTTTGCTGGTGAACAGTAAAAGCCCTTTCGATTACCAAGGTGTAAGTGCTTTTTATAAACAAGGATTTAATCACTTTGGTGGCCGGCCAGGAGAACCGCAGTCTCCTCAACCTATGTATGAAGGCGCTATCAGATATGCGCATGCTTTTAATAATAAAGTGGCCTTTAAAATTAACGCTTCATTTATGGAAGCTGAAGATTGGTATGGTACAGACCGCACGGATCTTAATAGTAACGCGCAGGGAACATTGCCATTTAATCCGGGAGAAAATCTCGTCCATGTCTTCGGTGATGAAGTTTCCAACAATATTGGACTTCTTCGAAACGTGGGTGCCATTCAAGCGCAAGCCAATGCACTGGGAATTGGAGGATATATAGGTAGCATTCCAGACCAAATTGTATCCCGAACGGGATATGATGAACGAAATCTGGTAGACTATGGGGCAAAGAACTATAAACTCAACGGAGCTCTGCATTACAGGATAACTGACCGGGCGGAACTGTCATACACGCTTAATTACGGTTCTGGAACCTCCGTATATACTGGGGCACAACGGTACTCCCTTAATAATTTTAACATTACGCAGCATAAGCTGGAATTACGGGGAGATAACTTTTTCCTCAGGGCCTATACGACAAGGGAAAATTCCGGAGATTCCTATATTGCTGATTTGACAGGGGTAAATATCAATGATGCCTGGAAAGGTAACGCCCAATGGTTTGGTGAGTATACGTTAAATTATATGGGGGCATTGGCACTTCAGCAAGTGGCCCCGGGTTCAATGGGTTCTATACAGCAGCAATCAGTAGCCCATCAGTTTGCCAGATCTCAAGCTGATATTGGCCGCTATGAACCAGGTACAGCTGCGTTTGATGCGGAGACGAGAACAGTAAGAGGGGTGGAAATACCCGCTGGTTCTTTGTTTAATGATCGATCCCGAATGAACATGGTTGAGGGACAATATGATTTCAAAAACGAAATAGACTTTATGGATTTACAGGTAGGTGGTTCCTATCGGGTCTATGAATTAAGGTCCAATGGAACCATTTTTGCCGATGTAGAAGGCAATGAAATTACCATTCAGGAGGTAGGTGCGTTTGCGCAAGGGGCTAAGCGGGTTCTCCAAGATAAACTGAAAATTACCGGATCTATACGATACGATAAAAATGAAAATTTTGAAGGGCAATTCAGTCCGAGGATATCTGGAGTTTTCACGGAAGGAAATAGCAATTTCAGATTATCCTACCAAACTGGGTTCCGTATGCCGACTACCCAGGCGCAACATATTGACCTCAATGTAGTTTCCGCCAGGCTGATTGGAGGATTGCCTTTTTATAGAGAGAAATACAGGATTTACGATAATGCGTTTACCCTAGGGTCTGTCCAACAATACACGGCCGCAGTCGGTGCAGGAGCCAGCCCTGTTGCTCCGGAGGCAACCGCTCTACTCCAAGTGGCAGAACCCCTGCCCGACCTAAGACCGGAGCAGGTTAGATCTACGGAGGTAGGTTATAAAGGACTTTTGAGTAATAATAGGTTGTTAATTGATCTTGCTTATTATTATAATGACTATTCCGATTTTATTGCCCAGACCGCTGTCCGCAAGGCTCCAGGGCCAGTTTACCCAGGGGCAGGCATGACTACAGACCAGGGAGCAATCAACGCCATCAATGCCCCCTCCCTCCTAACCCCGATCACTACACCTGGTCAGGAAAACACATTCCAAACCTATACAAACATCATTGATGAAAATGTAAAAGCGCACGGAGCGGCAATTGGAATTACCTATAACCTCCCAAAAAATTACAGTATCAGTGGAAACTATAATTACAATAAACTATTGACCGATCTAGATCCAAACTTATTGCTTGGATTCAATACTCCGGAGCACAAAACCAACATCATGTTCGGAAATCGAAAACTAACCCAAAACCTCGGTTTTAACGTAGCTTATAGGTATCAGACCGGATTCTACTGGGAATCAACCTTTGCGGTCGGAGATGTGCCCGAATTTCACAATGTAGATGCACAGGTAAGTTACAAAGTCAGTAATCTCAAAACAATCGTCAAGTTGGGTGGATCGAATATTTTCAACAATCGCTACATAATGAATTTTGGAGGACCTACCCTGGGTGCAATCTATTACCTTTCTATCACTTTTGACGAGTTATT
This sequence comes from Lunatimonas sp., assembly GCA_035460985.1. Lineage (GTDB taxonomy): Bacteria > Bacteroidota > Bacteroidia > Cytophagales > Cyclobacteriaceae > Lunatibacter. The sequence goes on along the minus strand of DATHWC010000286.1, from coordinate 3,686 downwards.
AAACTAACCTACGAAACGATGAAAAAACTGTATAGATTTTCCGCTTTTATTTTCCTGATTATAGGGTTTTCCTGCCAATACGATTTTCCGGAAACACCGGTTATCGAACCCTCCTCTGGGGAGGCTGACTTTACCAAAATGATCAGTATAGGCTCATCAAATACTGCTGGGGTGATGGACGGGGCACTGTACAACCGTTCACAACAAAATTCATTTGCCGTTATCCTCGCAGAACAAATGAAAGCCGTAGGTGGCGGGGACTTTAATGTACCTGATATCAATGCTGAAGTTGGTTACTTTGGGCCAGGACCTGGCGGTATTGCGTTGGGTCGGCTCATTCTCCGCATCAATCCCAACACAGGAAGCATTCAGCCTGAACCTATAGTACCAGGTAATCCATTTGCAGCTTTTGCCGGGGACAAGAGCGCTTTAAATAATTTTGGAGTAAATCGGATTACACTCGGTACTTCCCTAATTCCGGAAGCCGGCAATGCCGCACAACCAGATCACCCTGCCTTCAATCCGGAGTATGCCCGTTTCGCCAGCAACCCGGGAACTTCGACTTTAGTGGGAGATGCGGCGGCAGCACTTGCTGACGGAGGAACCTTTTTTACTTTTTGGCTCGGGAAAAATGATGTTTTAGGATATGCACTTCTGGGCGGATCCAATCCGGCAATATTAACTTCAGACCAGCAATTCGCTGCGTTGTACACTGCTGCTTTGGGAACGATGCTTCAAGCAAATCCGAATGCTAAGGGAGCAGTTGCCAACATCCCAAATTTTAACGTATTACCCTATTTTAATTTGGTACCTTGGAATGCTTTACCGCTTTCATCTGGCCAAGTCAGCCTTATCAATCCAAACTACCTGCCATACAACGCAGGTTTATTGCAAGCGGAGCAAATGCAACTTATTACTCAGGAGGAACGGGTTTTGAGAACTATTCAGTTTCAAACTGGTCAAAATGGATTCGTTATGGAAGATGAGACTTTAACAGATCTATCTGGATTGGGATTACCTTCCATCCGTCAAAGTAATTCCAATGACAGGGCTACGCTAACGCTCTCCCAGGTTCTAGGACAAACTGTGGGAAGCCCGTTGAATATTCGTGGGGTTACGATACCTATAGAAGATGAATATGTATTGATCCCATCGGAACAGGCTGAAATAGCAGCTAAAATCAATACGTTTAATGGTGTCATTAGCGAAGCAGTCCAATCCAATTCAGATAGGTTGGTTTTGGTAAATATTAATCAACTTCTACAGTCAGCTCTTGAAGGCTCACTACAAGCCAATGGGGTGACGCTTACTGCTTCTATTGCGCCACCAAACGGAGGTTTCTCCGCTGATGGAGTGCACCCAAACAACCGGGGAAGTGCGTTTGTTGCCAACCATTTTATTGATGCAATAAATGAAAAATGGGGATCAACCATCCCCAAGGTAAATCCAAATTCATATATGGGCAACGATTTGCCAAGATAAAAATTAAACAGGACCATTGTGAATAATAAAATTAAGCCACATAGTAACATAGTACACATAGAGGTTTTAGGAGAATTTTTTTCAGATTCTAAAGTCCGAACTATGTGCACTATACGTCCTATGTGGTAATTTTTTTTGCGCTCAAAAAGCAGGAAAAATAGATTCTCTTGAAGATTCTTAAAAAACTTCGTGTCCTTTGTGCCTCCTTTGTGATCTCTTTTACATTAAAGAAGTTTTAACCACATAGTAACATAGTTCACATAGAGGTTTTCGGAATTGAACAGTTCATTATCTGAGGCCAAAACTATGTGAACTATGCGAACTATGCGGTAACTTTACTTCTCCTGTTAAAAACGAAACAGTAGATTCTTAGTGATGATTTAAAAAAAACTTTGTGTTCTTTGTGCAACCTCCGTGTCCTCTGTGGTCATTCTTTTTTTTAACACTGAACCTGTTTTTATTTTAACGTAGCTAAATAACTCACCAGATCCCTTATCTCCCTACGATCAAGATACTGCTTCATATCAGGCATACTTGAGGGTGCGTCATTTCTGAGGACTATATGCTCTTTGAGAACCACCGTATCCGGCTTATTCCCCATTTTTACAGTGACGCTATTGTTGTTTTCAGCAGCTAAAATTCCAGCCAATTTCTGATCATCCTTTAAATCCAGTATTACCACTCCAAAACCTGGTGCCAACCGTTTGCTGGGATCGATAAGTGCTTCCAACAACTCTTTCCTGCTCAACTGACTTCCAATCCCATTTAATCTGGGCCCAGCATTCCCGCCAAAATCATCATAGGAATGGCACTTTATACATTGTCCAGTGGGATGTTGGAACATAATTCTTCGGCCTCTCCGGGGATCTCCTCCATACATGCTTCCGCTATAAGAGGCAAGTATGTCATCTCCACTTCGTTTGGAGCGAATTTCATTATATCTCGCTGTTAAACTTGGTTCATCAAGGTTTTCAAGTGCTTCGATAAGTTCCAACTCTATTTCCGGCGCAAGTTTTTCCGCTTCCAATAGATTCAAAACATTTTCAAATACAGGTTTGGCCTGTTCTATATCTAATTTACCCAATGAAAGTACTGCGGCTTGTTTTTCTTCAACTGTTTGTTTTACTATTACATCTGCCAAAAGATTGGCTTTCAATTGTTCCGAAATTTCCAATTGCTCGATAAGTCCTAATCCTGCAACCCGGACCGACAAGACAGCGTCAGAGAGGGCCATTTGAATCGCTTTATCCACGGGTACTTCTTTCATAGTCGTGATTCCTACCAAACTAGCTTCCCGCACTCCAGGGGAAGGGTCTTTTTCCAGCATGGCAAATAATCGATCTGACGCATCAGAAATATTGAGTTTTGCGATTGATCTAACTGCTGCAATTCTGATTTCCTCATCAGAGGCAGCAAGCAATTCCATAATTACATCCTTTGATGCCAGCCGTAAGGGATTTGGATCTCTTTCTATTTCGCCTCTATATCTCCCGTCTACCCGGTCCAACACAGACGGCTTTGCCCAAGTGCCCAATGCCTCCAACGCCTCAATTTTCATGGCTTTAGGAACCTGGGCATTGCTTAGATATGAGATCAGGTTATTCATACCCTGTTCATTTCCTAATCTTAGATTCGCATTGATTGACCTTCGAATGATGGGTTCTGAGCTGAAATTGGTAGTAGTTAGAATTCCAGCCAAAGCAGGTAACGCATCGGGAATTGAAAGATCGTCATTAATCGCTCTGGCGGCTTCGGCTACAATATATTCCTCAGAATCCTTCAAAAATTCCGCTACACCGGCATGACCCATTCTACGTAAAGCCAATACTGCTGCCGTCCTTACAGCTATCGAGGAATGGTCCTTAAGATCCAATATGGGTGCGGCGTTTCCAATCCGCGCAAGTGCAAGACTTCCGGCATGACGCAAATACACATCCGAGTCGTTGTTCTCTTCAAGCATTTGAACAAGAGCATCCACGGCATCAGCATATTCAATTCTCCCCAATGCCTCGGCTGCAAAAAACCTTACCCTGCTGTTTGAATCATTCAACAAAGGTAACAAGTCATTACCCGCCTGACTCAAGCGAATATCTCCGATCCATTTGGCTGCTTGGGCCTTAATCTCTTCATCTGAATCTTTTAGATAAGGGATAAGTTCGGTGCCTATTTGTTCATCCTTCCCAGCAATTTGGGAGAGCCCCCAA
>DATHWC010000285.1:0-4083 GCA_035460985.1 Lunatimonas sp. | reverse complement strand
GAGGTTAGACTACTGCCGATTTATCCATCCTCAATGTTCGTAATTAACCCAATAACCAGTAACCTAATAACTCATTAACCTATCAACCCATCAACCATTCAAGCTAAATATCCCCTCCATCACAGGGCTAGAAGTCAATATTCAGTCTGAAATTCAATAACCCATTAACCAGTAACCCAATAACCAGTAACCTAATAACCAATAACCTAACAACCCATCAACCAGTTAAACTAAATATCCTCTCCATCACAATCCATTTTTCCCCAGGCTTAGACCATGGCAAGGGCTGCTGTAGGCTGGACATCAAATTCTCCCATGCCTGAACGGCTGGATTTTCCGCATCCATTTGGGCTTTTTTGTCGAAATCGAAGGATTTACCTACTTCCATAACCATAAACAGCCGATTTCCGGTCAAATATATATCCATGACCGTTACATCAGCATCTTTGATACTTTTGACGATTTCTGAAGATACCTGTCTATGATGGTGGATGTAGGCTGCAATGGTTTCGCTGTCATCTTTCAAATCCAGTGCCAGGCAAAATCGACGGTTTTCCATAAAAAATTGATTTATGTCAGTCCTTTATTTTATAAAACTTAATTGCATTTTCGGACCAAATTTTAGCTTGTAATGCCTCGGGAAAATCCGCAAGGTAGGCTTCAAGGACACCCTTTACCTCTCCATAGGACGCTGCCAACAGGCATACCGGCCAATCTGAACCAAACATAAGCCTGTCCTCCCCAAAAACTTCCATCATTATATCCAGATAAGGATAGAAATCCTCCTTCTTCCAATTCCTCCAATCATTTTCCGTTACCATTCCCGACAATTTGCAGAAAACGTTGGGGAAATCCTTAAACTCATGCATCAAATCTTTCCAATAATCGATCGATTCGTGCTTGATATCAGGTTTAGCCAAATGGTCAATAACGAACGAGGCATTTGGAAAACGGCTTACCGTATCCAAAGCTCCTTTCAATTGTTTTGGAAATACAAGTATATCGTAGGTATATCCCAAGTCAAATATAATTTCCAATCCCCGCTGAAAATCTGGTTGACAGATATAATTTGGATCTGCCTCATCCTGCAAAATATGCCGGAATCCTTTCAATTTCTCAAATGAAGCAAATTCCCTAAGGTCCGCGCCTAATGAAGCAGACCTCAAATCAACCCAACCCACAACACCCTTTATGAAGTCGTATTTTTCAGCCAAGTCCAATAGAAACCGGGTTTCTTCTACCGTTTGCGCCGCCTGCACTGCTACACAGCCGTCAATTTTGTTTTCCGCATACACTATCTTCAGATCTGTTGGTAAAAAGTCCCTCTTAAGCGTAGACAAGCTATCTGTGATCCATGGTAATTGCTCGGGATCATACTTCCAAAAATGCTGATGGGAATCAATAATCTTCCTTGTAGGATGCATATTATCTAGTGAACGTTTATGAATAGGCTATCAATCCGGAACCCTATAGACAAAGGCATTTAAATTCATGCCCGCACCTACGGAGGCAAATAAAAGGTAATCGCCTGGGTGAATATTGTGGCCGTCCATTTTACCTTTCACGATCAAATCATATAATATGGGTACCGTAGCAACCGAATTATTGCCCAAAAAGCCTATTGACATTGGCATAATGCCCTCAGGAATTTCGGACTCACCATAAAGACTAAAAAGCCTCTCAAGGATATTGTAATCCATTTTTGCGTTGGCCTGATGGATCAGGACTTTTTTGATGGATGATAGTGGAATTTGCGCTTTCTCCAGACAATCCTTGAGGGTCTGAGGGACAGTTTTTATAGCATACTCATACAACTTTCTTCCGTTCATTTTCAGAAAAAGAGTATTGTCCACAAAATCAGGATTGTAGGAGCATTTCATTTCCAAAAAATGCGACTGTTCCAAGGTGTCGGACCTAGTGATATGTTTGATCAATCCTACTTTTTCATTACTCTCTCTAGCTTCCACCACTACGGCTCCTGCCCCATCCGAGAAAATCATTGAATCGATATCATGGGGATCTGATATTCGGGATAATGTTTCAGCTCCTATTACCAAGATTCTCTTTGCATCCCCAGAGCGGATATAATAGTCGGCCTGTATGACACCCTGTACCCACCCCGGGCAGCCAAAAGGCAGGTCGTAAGCAACCGTGTAAGGATTGTGAATTTTTAGCTTATGCTTAATCCTAGAAGCAATTGGCGGACACATATCAACCTTAATATTTTCCTTACGTAGGTCTCCGAAATTGTGGGCTACGATAATGTAATCCAAGGTTTCCGGATCAATTTTAGCGGTTTGGATTGCCTCAAGCGCGGCCAAATACCCCATGTCTGAAGTCACCTGATCATCCGCAATATACCTCCTCTCGCTAATTTCTGTAATCTTTTGAAGTGTTTTGACGATTTCAGAATTCGGTTTTGCCAACCTCACTCCCGAACTGTCGAAAAACTCTTTTACTAAAAAATCCTCATTTTTAACTACTTTTTCAGGAATATAACTTCCTGAGCCGATCACCACGGTACGTACCAACTGCTCCATAGATTGAATTTAAATTTGAATGGGATTAACTAAGGCTTATCGGGTAAATTTAAATAAAAACAAATACATCAACTAAGAACAAATTATTTTATTCGATTTATAAGAAAAAAAAGCGGTTTGAAACCGCTTTTTTTCTTTTTCACAGATTTGGTTGAGGGGTAGTCCTCAAATAGGGTTTTATTTCCTTATGACCTTTGGGGAATTTTTTAGGAATGTCCTCGTTTTTTATTGCTGGAGCGATAACTACATCTTCCCCATTTTTCCAATTGGCGGGTGTGGCTACTGAGTAATTTGCCGTTAGCTGCAAAGAATCGATAACCCGGAGTAGTTCATCGAAATTCCTTCCGGTACTTGCCGGATAGGTGATGATTAATTTGACTCTTTTGTCATTGCCAATGATGAAAACGGAACGTACTGTGAAATTTTCATTCGCATTGGGATGAATCATGTCATAAAGTTCGGAAACTTTTCTATCCGCATCCGCAATGATAGGGAAGTTAACTTCCGTATGCTGTGTTTCGTTGATATCCTTTATCCAAGAATGGTGACTCTCTATACCATCAACGCTCAACGCAATCATTTTGACATTTCTTTTGTCAAACTCTGCTTTTAACTTAGACGCCGCGCCAAGTTCCGTGGTACAGACTGGCGTATAATCAGCCGGATGGGAAAACAATATCCCCCAGCTGTCTCCTAAATATTCATGAAATGAAATGGTACCGACCGTGGTTTCAGCGGTAAAGTCTGGGGCAATATCTCCTAATCGTAGTGTCATAGTTTTTTGAATTTTGTTGATTAATCTATAGGTTAAATGGGGAAACAAATATTAAAGTAATTTGGTTTATAAATCGATTTAATTTTCAACTGTTAAAATTGGAACGAAAAAATCTTCGTGAATATAAACTTTACAGCATACCAATTTAAAACATTTTTAATTAACTTTCAATGCTTTGAATACCTAGACCAAATATTTTTTGGCTGGGTTTTGGTTTGTGGAAGAAAGGCTCTATCTTTGCATGACATTTCGGAAAAAGGCTGATTAAACGCTTTAAATGGTCCGTTCGTCTAGGGGTTAGGACGTATCCCTTTCACGGATAAAACACGGGTTCGATTCCCGTACGGACTACAAGTTAGTTCAGAAATGTCCCCCGGTCCGTTCGTCTAGGGGTTAGGACGTATCCCTTTCACGGATAAAACACGGGTTCGATTCCCGTACGGACTACTGCACAATAATGTTTATCATAGAAGTTTCAATACAGCATGATGAATTTGTTTATGGTTGTTAGTGGTTAAAGTGAAATAAAAAAACCTGGTCTTTTGGCCAGGTTTTTTTGTTGGGGAAGGTTTTGTTTTTATTGCATTTTAAGGTGGAATTAGGATTGTTTTTTTAATTTTCCAAATCTTACCCCAAACCCAAAATTAAAAGTGAAATAATTAAAGGATTGTTTCCCTGCATTAAATTCAAAAATAAAAGGCTTCCCGTTACCCGTATCTTCCTCAAAGTTATAGAAACCAAGGTCTTCCCTACCCACCCATAAAAACT
>DATHWC010000284.1:0-17998 GCA_035460985.1 Lunatimonas sp. | reverse complement strand
GGATTCAGTGTTGGACCGTATTCCAGCTTACATCACCCGGGTGGTTCAGGACGAAGAAAGCAAGGATTTTTCCGGTCAACTTTGGTTTCCAGAAACGGAATTTGAGTGGACAGATAAAAAGTTTTCCCCAAGGAAAGCCTTATCGGCACCGCTGGTTTATGAATGCCATGTGGGTATGGGGCAGGAGAATATGGGGTTGGGAACCTATAGGGAGTTTGCTGACCTAATCGTGCCAAAAATTAAAAAAAATGGCTATACAGCTATTCAACTGATGGCTGTCATGGAACATCCCTATTATGGGTCCTTCGGATATCATGTTTCCAACTTTTATAGTCCTTCTTCACGTTTTGGAACTCCCGAGGATCTAAAATACCTAGTGGATACCGCGCATGGAATGGGCTTGGCAGTTATCATGGATATCGTTCATTCCCACGCAGTACAAAATGTGTCGGAGGGACTAAATGAATTTGACGGATCAGACCATCAATATTTTCATGCCGGTCCAAAAGGGTATCACGAAGTATGGGATTCAAAATTGTTTGACTACGGGAAGTGGGAGGTTAAGCGTTTTCTACTTTCCAATATCCGATATTGGATGGAGGAGTTTCACTTTGACGGGTTCAGATTTGACGGAGTAACGTCCATGCTGTATGTGCATCATGGGCTTGTGACCTTTGACCATTTTGACAAATACTTCAACGATGATGTAGATCGGGATGCAATTATTTTCCTGCAATTGGCCAACAGGTTAATCCATACTATCAAGCCAGATGCAATTTCCATTGGGGAGGAGGTCAGCGGAATGCCTGGCCTTTGCCGGGAACCGATGGAAGGGGGTATTGGGTTTGATTTCAGAATGGCAATGGGCATTCCCGATTTTTTCATTAAAATACTCAAAGACCAACGGGATGAGGATTGGGATATCTTCGAATTCTGGAAAGTGGTCAGCGAAAGAAGATACAAGGAAAAAACCATCGCCTATGCAGAATCGCATGATCAGGCATTGGTAGGGGATAAGTCCATTGCCTTTTGGCTGATGGATAAGGAAATGTATTTCAATATGCATGTCAACGATAGCCACCTAGTAGTGGATAGGGGAATTGCTTACCATAAGCTTTTCCGCCTGTTTACCATAAGTTTGGGCGGTGAGGGATATCTCAATTTTATGGGCAATGAATTTGGGCATCCGGAATGGATAGACTTTCCAAGAGAAGGAAACGACTGGAGCTATCAGCATGCGAGACGACAGTGGAGCCTCGCCGAGAATAAGGAGTTAAAATATAAATTTTTGCTTTACTGGGACAATGCCATGATTCGGTTGGTGAAAAAATACTACGTCCTCCAGGCATCTTTTGCCGAACAACTTCACATGGATCCGACAAATAAAGTCATTATATTCCGCCGTGGAGGATTGATATTTATTTTTAACTTCAATACCAGTCAGTCCATTTTCGATTATCGGTTCAGGGCACCCGAAATGGGTAAATATAATTTGGTGCTCAATTCGGACAGTACCAAATTTGGTGGCTTTGGACGGATAGATGAAAGCCTTTCCTACTACACCAATCAAAATCAAATGCTCAGCGCTTATCTAACCAACCGCACGGTATTGGTGCTGGAAAAAGTGGGGTAAGCTTTATTTCCATCAACGTTACGCTTAGTGTAATCCTATCACTAGGTAGACCTAAATATTGATAGTTAAACCCAAATAAATTTGGACAGTTCCGTAGGAACGGCCGATATAGTAACCATGGGTTTCAACCCATGGACAGGGATCAAGCCCCCTACCAAAAGTGCCGTAGGCACGGACGATAATTTGCATCGTTTAATAGGAGAGGGTATTATCGGAATACAATAAATGCAGTTAGCTGGCCTATTGCATTATGAAATTGGCAACTTGCAATGTTTTGATTCCATGGCTTGATATCGGTCGTCCCGATGGGACTTTGGAACATCATTCTCGTCTAATCCCCCGGTTGAAACCGGGGTCTATTATATCTGCCGTGCCTGACGGCACTTTGAATCAATCAACCTTAACTAAGAGCGACTTATAACAAGAGTGCTTCGGAAATGTCGGATAAATTCAAAGCATTTACAACGATCATTTCCAAAAAGCCACAGCTCGATCCGGATCGGAAAAAGACTCCCTTACGAAGACATCGTGGATGTTATGGGATCGTTTTGCCATAACCCAAATTATTTTACAGCCTTGGGGCTTTGCAAATACCCCACCAAATCCACAACTTCCTTATCAGAAAGCTGCTCAAACAACCCCGGAGGCATCATCGACACAGGAGTTACTTCTCTGGACTGAATGGTGGATTTATTTATGATAACCGGATCCTGTCCTACGACTCTAAGGGTAATTTGCCGTTGGTTTTCTCCAACTACATTCCCGGTATAAGTTCGTCCATCACGTGTGGTGATTACGACCATTTTGTAAGCATCTTGAATCTCCGCACTGGGTTCAAGTACATTCAGCAGGATATAGTCCACATCTGTCCGATTGGATCCTGTCAGATCCGGACCGAGGTCCGCACCTTCGCCAAACATCTTATGGCAGCTTCCACAGGTTTGCTGAAACAGGCTTTTGCCTTGTTGGATATTAGCTGAAGTTAATGCGTCTTTCGTCAAGATCGATTGGTATTTGTCATAGGCGGCTTTATCATGGGCTACCTGCTCAATAGGCCCCCAGATTTCTATAAACCCACTACCCACAACCCGAAGCAACTGTCGGGCAATATTGGCTGGGATCTCTCTTTTGGGAATTCTCCCTGCTTTGATTTCTTGGGCAAGAAGGTTTCCGTATCGGGAGCGGGAGGAAAGGGTTTGCAAGGCCGCATTTTTTTCCTCCGTGGAATAATTTGAAAACTCGTTAATCAGGAGCCGACCCAAGGATTCCTGATCGAAGGCAGCGATAGCTAAAATCGCTTCTGACCGCATTTCTTTTTCCTTTATCAATTCGGGTAACCGGGCAACCAATTCCGGGCGTTGTTGGGCAGTGAGAGTACGAAGTGCACTTATGCGCTGTGCTATAGGAGCCTGTTTATTTGACAAGGTGGCAAATGAGCGCTTGGTCGCTTCCACATCCCCAAACAGCTCCGAAATGGATTGACTTAGCTGTTGGGTTATTTTATCGCTATCAAGTTTTTTCGCCAACTCAGGCCAAGAAGCTGGAATTTCCAAATCCGTCCTTCCTTCCATGCCGGACAGCATCCCTTCAAGTAGATGAATCCGATTGGGTGGATTTTTTGCCAGTGTAGCTACTAGCTTGTCCATGTAATCTCCGTCCACCGTCCTTCTCGCCATAAACCGACTGACCATCGGTAATTGGGATTGGCTGGCCAAAGTGACAAATTTCTCCGGGTTCTCTTCAATAAGGTGTTCAACGCCGTACCAAATCATTTTTGGGAGGTTATGGTCTGATTCATCTTCTTTATGTTTGAGAAGTGCCTCCGCGATAGGCCATTGGTCATTAACTTCAATTCGTTGCAGGCTGTTGGCCAAATTTAAGCGGACCACAGGAGAAGGATCGGATTTGGCCATGGCGGTAAATTTGGCTAGTGCTTCCCTCGGAGCCTTATAATCCTCGCAAAGCAATTGAATCCCCCAAGCCCTTACATGCGGATCCCTGTCACTCAGATGCTGTATAAGCTCTTTTTGCGTAAATCCCCCAGTCAAATGCACGCCCCACATTGCCCTTAGGCGATGATCCGGATTCTTGTTGTCAGCAAACACCTTTTTCAAAAGGGTTTGTGTGTCCTCTTTGAGGATTCCCTGTGTGGCTCTTTTTTGAAGAATGCCTCTGGCTCTTCGGCTGTGCCAGTCACTGCTACTCGTTTGAAGGGCCACCAATACCTGGTCTGACAGCTTATTTAGATCCGCATACCTTCCGGCCCAATTTTTTGCGAGTGATTTTTCTGGCATGATACGAAATACCCGACCCGTTTCTCCAAGGAGCACTTCCTGACCGCAAATATCCGCATCGTGCCAGTCTAGCACATACATTCCTCCGTCTGGCCCTATCTCCATGCTAAAGCCAACCCATTGGGCATTGTTGGCCATAAGGAATTCATCCCCATCTTTGCCGATAAACCCGGAACCATCCGGAACCAAAATGTCGGATAATACGGCATGCTCGTGAATATTGGCCATAAAGATACGTCCATGTTCCTCAGCCGGAAAAGCATCTGACTGATAGATCCTTGCTCCACCATGTGCAGACCGATGGCGGTGGTCGGCAATCGTTTTGATGTCCTCGTATACGTAAGGATTAAAATGCTGCCCTCCCTGTCGGTGATAAATACCACCAGGGATCACATGCCATAGGTGGGGTATTACGCAGGCTGTGATAAATAAATTCCCTTTGGCATCGTAATCAATACCCCAAGGATTGCTAAAGCCATGCGCTACAACCTCAAACCTATCTTTAGTGGGGTGATACCGCCAAACGCCACCGTTTATATCCACGCCATCTGCTTCCAATAAATCCTCCGGAAAGGGGTCTTTGTGATAAAACAACTTGGCATCTCCGCTGGGTTTGCGGATCTTCGACGGCGTGGCAAATCCCTGTAATCCATAAAGCCATCCATCGGGACCCCAGTGAAAACTATTAAGTGTTTCATGCCTGTCCCGTATTCCCCATCCTGTAAGCAGAATTTCTACGTCATCAATGTCAGCCTTGTCGTCTCCGTCTTTGTCAGGTACAAACAAAAGATGCGGAGGTGCGCCCAGATACAATCCGTCAAAGCCCACCGCAATGGCTGCCGGAAACGCAATTCCTTCCAAAAACACCTTTTTGGTATCAGCGACTCCGTCTCCATTGGTATCCTCCAAAATTAGAATCCGGCTATCCCCCGCATTGGAGAAGCCATGACCCCGGGATTCATAGTCCCTGTTTTCAGCGATCCAAAGCCTCCCTTTGTCGTCCCAACAAAAAGCCATGGGTTGCGTCATCATGGGTTCAGATGCAAATACGTTTACCTTGTATCCTTCTTTGATTGTCATTTCGTTTACCGCTTCCTCCGGAGTTAGAAACTTGGCACTTCGGCCCTCCGCTTGGGCAATGCCCCAGAGTTCTGTGGTGTTATACATCCCTGACTTTCCTGAAAAACTGGCCCAATAATCGTTGATTTCCAGATCACTCAGTTCACCGGAATACACCAGTAACTGATGCTTTATAGTAAGACTTTCTCCCTTGTTAATGGTCCAATCATTATCCTTGGTATAGGCTGGACCAACTCCAAGCTGTCCGTCAACTCGCCATTTTTGTGGATATCCTTTGTTTTCCGGATGGTCGAAGATTGCCACTTGGGCATAATCATCTCTGCCATCAAGCTTCATTCCGACATTCACCCACATGGCTTTTTGGCCTTCCGCTTTGTCATTTTTCTGCCGGGCGGCATTTACTACTTCTCCCTCCATTCCCTCTTTCCAAGGCATACGAAGGAACAATCCCCCATAATCATATTTACCAATAGTTACATCCTCAATTCCTTCCCCCTTCCATTCCATACTGAGTTGGTACTTTCCTTCCGCTTCTGTAAAGCTCCAAGTCAGTGTTTCCTGCATCACCGGATTTCCTATTGAATCCAATAGATGGTAGACAGTCTGCCATGAAACCAATTCCCCGCTTTTTTCAATCATATTCGCTGCGATCCGCTTCCAGTAATCACCTTGGGGGTTGTGAAAATAATCCCTTCCGTTTACCCTGGTAAGCCCCCAATAAAGACCTGTTTGATGTTTGTGGTGTCCCGGACTGAATTCTGTCAATTCGCTTTCTCCGTCAGGAGAAATGATGGGGTGGAGGTATGGACGAAAATCCGTTTTTGCTTCCTGGGTTAAAATGGGAGCGTCTTCTCCTTTTCTGTGTATGGTGATGGCCCCCGTTACTTCATTTTGTTTGAGTAAAAGTTCTGTTGGACCATCGGAATGTTGACCTTCATTGTTTTTTCTCTGATTGCAGGAAGCTGCTAAAAAAATCAACAACAGAATCTGAACGGATAATTTCATGGATGGGTGGCTATGGGTTTTTTATCAAACTTAAATATAGTTTATTAAAAAAAACAATACTACCATTTTGGGGTGAATGGCAGGGAGTTTTTTTGTACTAATAGAAAGTTACAGGGAGCTACAATATAATTGGCTCCCTTCTAATTCGCTATTTTTAGAGATCTTTTTACTCCGATTTAAAACAGGCAATTTTTGCAGTATTTAATGGCTCGTTGGATGTATTACCCCATATTGGGTTTTAAGCCTTCTAAACCGGTCTTTCAGAGTTGCGATGAGATCTTGATTGGCTGGGTCCGAATAGGAATTATTCATTTCCATCGGGTCCGTTGCCAGGTCGTAGAACTCCCATTCATCCAATTCATAGAAATGGATTAGCTTATACCGGCCATTTGTAATGCCCTCATGTTTTTGGACGCTGTGGACGGCGGGAAATTCATAGTAATGATAATACAAGTATTGCCTCCAATCCTCCGGAGTTTGTCCGTACATCAATGGAAGCAGACTACGGCCCTGCATGACAAGGGGTGCAGGGATATCAGCAATTTCCAGAAATGTTTGTGCAAAATCCAGGTTGGAGACCAAGTCCTTGTTGACGCTTCCTGGAGAGATTTTACCTTTCCACTGCATTAGCAAAGGGGTTCGGTAAGACTCTTCATACATAAACCGTTTGTCAAACCAGCCGTGCTCACCCAAATAAAACCCCTGATCGGAAGTATAGACTATTAATGTATTTTCATCCAGACCGCTTTCCTCCAGATAGTCCAAAACCCTGCCTACATTGTCATCCACGGAGCGGATGACTGCCAGGTAATCACGCATATACCGCTGAAATTTCCATCGAGTCAGCTCATCACCGGTTAGATTCTGATTCTGAAAATCGGCGATTATGGGGTCATAAACCTCATCCCATGCTGCCTTTTGGGCTTCATTCATACGGCCATAGGTGCGGTTATAGCTACCTGATTTTTTGGTTTCTTCCGTCCAAATTTTAAGGTCAGAAGCCAGTTGCATGGTTTTTTCTATAGTCATATCCTGCTCTCTTGCCGCTGTGCCTCTTGTACTGTAATCATCAAAGAGGTTTGCCGGTTCGGGGAAAACCACATCCTCATACAGCGTTAGGTGGTCAGGACCTTTTTCCCATTCCCGGTGCGGTGCTTTGTGCTGCAGCATCAGCATAAAGGGTTTGTCCGACTCCTTTTGTGCCTTGAGCCAATCCAAGGATTTGTCTGTAATGATATCGGTGACATATCCGGGTTCAATCAAAGTGTCTCCGGGGATGATAAAGGTCGGATTATAGTAGTGTCCCTGTCCGGGAAGTATTTCCCAATGGTCAAAGCCGGTAGGCTCGGATTTAAGGTGCCATTTGCCGATAAGGGCAGTGGTATATCCATTTTCCTGGAGTAATTTCGGGAATGTTACTTGGCTGCCGTCAAAGGTGTCATCATTGGTGCGGTGTCCGTTGACATGGCTGTGGGCTCCGGTAAGTACAGTGGCACGGGAAGGAGCACAGATCGAGTTGGTGACATAACATTTGTCAAACCGCATTCCTTGTAAAGCAATTCGATCCAAATTGGGGGTTGGTGCATAGGATGCCAGCTCATGCTTATACGCACTCAGAGCTTGAAACGCATGGTCATCGGTAAATATGAAAATGATATTGGTTTTCTTTGATTCCTGTGTCGCCTCCGGATCGCTTTCACAAGCTCCAAGAACGAGGCTAAAAACACATATTAGGATTATAGACGCTTGGGCATAATGTGTTTTCCGGGTTGATTTTTGATTTTGAGGACGGGTGTACATGAAGAGAGGTGTTTTTTGGAGTGTTCAACGTGTAAATTATTTATTCTTTTAAGGGAATCAAAAACATTTTCTTCCTATTTCGAAAGAAGTGCCTTAATTTTCGGATTAATTAAATAAATACTTTCATGAACTACCGAATTTCCCTGATGGGAATGCTGCTGATGGCAGTATTGATATCCTGCAATACTTCCACTGCACTACCACCAACCCCTGTACTTCCGGTTCCAAATGATCACCAACTGGCGTGGCAGGATCTAGAATTTTATGGCTTTGTCCATTTCAACATGAACACCTTCACCAACATGGAGTGGGGAACAGGCGCAGAGGATCCGGAATTGTTTAACCCCACGGAATTCGATGCCAATCAATGGGCGCAAGTTTGTAAGGATGCCGGCATGAAGGGCATAATAATTACCGCCAAGCATCACGATGGTTTTTGCCTTTGGCCGACAGCTACCACTGAGCATTCGGTCAAAAACTCTCCTTATAAAAATGGTGAAGGGGATATTATACGTGAAATTGCGGATGCCTGCAAAACGCATGGACTGAAATTCGGAGTATATCTTTCCCCATGGGATAGAAATCATGCCACCTATGGTACACCTGAATATGTGGAAATATTTCGCACGCAACTTCGTGAGCTGCTTACCCAGTATGGGGAGATTTTTGAGGTTTGGTTTGACGGCGCAAATGGAGGAACCGGTTACTATGGTGGGGCCAATGAAGACCGGAAGGTAGATAAGAAAAATTACTATGACTGGCCAACCACATATGCCCTAATACGGGAACTGCAGCCGCAGGCGGTGATATTTGGTGATGCGGGACCGGATGTCCGTTGGGTGGGAAATGAACATGGATTTGCCTACGAAACGACTTGGTCAAACCTTATGCGGGATTCCGTTTATGGCGGCATGCCTGAATATAGCGAAAAATATTCTCCAGGTCAGGAAAACGGCACCCATTGGGTTCCTGCGGAAGCGGATGTATCCATCAGACCGGGGTGGTACTACCACGAATATGAAGACCATAAAGTAAAGTCTCTTCCAGAGCTGTTGGATATTTATTATAACAGTATCGGACGGAATGCTTCCTTGCTTTTGAATTTTCCAGTAGACAAGCGGGGATTGATTCACGAAAACGACATCGCCCAGCTTAACAAGCTTACCGATAAGATTGCGGAAGACTTTGCGGAGAATTTGATGACTAAGCAAACTTCCGTTACCTCGGATAAGGACCGGGGAAGGGGTTTTGAGGCTAAAAATGTACTTGATGAAAAACAGGATACTTACTGGGCCACACCCGATGGAGAGCTAAGTGGGTCTGTCACCGTTTCTTTTAAAGAGCCGATAACCTTTAACCGCTTCTTGGTTCA
This sequence comes from Lunatimonas sp., assembly GCA_035460985.1. Taxonomy (GTDB): domain Bacteria; phylum Bacteroidota; class Bacteroidia; order Cytophagales; family Cyclobacteriaceae; genus Lunatibacter. The sequence continues at coordinate 8,814 of DATHWC010000284.1, read as the reverse complement.
GGAACATATTGCCCTTGGGCAGCGGGTCAAGGCATTTACGCTGGATGCGGAAACCGAAGCAGGCTGGGAGACGGTAGCCGAGGGAACAACTATTGGATATAAGCGGATATTACGTCTCAAGGATACCACGGCAAAATCGATCCGGTTTACCATAGTGGATGCCAAAGCCAGTCCAACCATTGCCAATTTAGCACTTTACCTCGCGCCAAAGCTGGTGTTGGCACCTAAGGTAGAACGTAGTAGGGAAGGCGTTGTCACCCTTTCCGTTCCTGAGGAGGGGGTGGATATCTTCTATACCCTGGATGGTACCAGCCCGGGTGCTGCTTCCCAGAAATATACAGGACCGTTTTTGGTAGAAACTGGTACTGATTTGCAGACCCTAGCCATGGATCCTGGAAGCAGCATTGAAAGTGAAATCACCACTGTTGCCTTGGATATCGCCAAAAAAGAATGGAAGGTAATCAGCGGAGGCCGGAACCCAGACAACCTCATCGATGAGGATAGGGGTACCAACTATACTTCGGACAACATGGAAGCTGTAATAGACTTGGGTTCTAATTATGGATTGAAAGGATTTACTTATGTGCCCATGCAAAATCGGTATATGTCCGGCGTTGTAAGCATCTATGAATTTCATGTGAGTTTGGATGGCAGAACTTGGACCAAGGCCGCCGAAGGGGAATTTGGCAATATTGCCAACAGTCCCATCTTGCAACGTGTGCCCTTTGATCCCGTTGAAGCGAGATTTATTCGGCTAAAAGCCATAAAAACACTGGATGGCAATCCGGCAAGCTTTGCGGAAATGGGGGTGGTTACGGAAAGATAGGCTGAGATTTTTTATATAGTGTTCAATTATAAAGGCTTTCGGAACGAAGGCCTTTTTCTTACAATTCCTTTTATAAATTCTTATCTGCAAGGTTTAATGTTTGAAGTAGGCGGGAAAAGCAAGCCACAAAACCAGATTGAGAGAGATGGTAAATCTTATGAGGTTAAGGACGATATTGAATTCGGCTACCTCAATGTTATACCTCTTTGGGCTTTTGGTTTAAATTATTAGCAGCGGATTTTAACTCCGGGTTGTTGTACAAATAACAAATACAGGTATTTCGTTTGGTTAAGAGGTTTTTAAACCGATGCTTAACGTTAAGCTTTATCAATAGTTGTCCTATCTGATTTAGCTGGATTTTTGGCAGACGGATGCATTTATGTATTTTATATACCAATCACCATTTCCTGTCTTGAATTATTCCGAAAAGTTTGGATATTGGAATTCATTCCTTTGCATTAGGGAATGCCATCTTTATTTCGGTCAATTCATGCAACATTATACCACCCAAGCTAACCCTTCAGTCGCTTTTAGACTGTCCTTTGTGTTTTTTATTGTTTTCTTCACTGCCTGTTCACAGACCACCAAGCAAAATAAAGAGTGGCGTGAATACCTCGGAGGACCCGACCGAAACCACTATACCGCCTTGGACCAAATCAACCTTTCAACTGTCAATGACCTTCAAATTGCGTGGACCTATCATACCGGGGACAGCGGACATATGCAAACCAACCCCATTATTGTGGATGGGGTGCTTTATGGAATGACTGCGGGCGTTCAGCCTTTTGCCATCGATGCGGCAAGCGGCACCGAAATCTGGAAACATGCATCTGGATCGAAGGATTCCTTTAGCGTCAACCGGGGCGTGGTCTATTGGGAAAGCGGAGCCGATAAACGGATTCTGTATTCGCAGAGCGAATGGTTATACGCTGTTGATGCAGGTACCGGTGAACCAATCCCCAAGTTTGGCGATGCGGGCAGGATAAGTCTCAAAACAGGTCTTGGACCGACAGCCGCTGAAAAAATGGTACTTTCCAACACTCCCGGAACGGTTTACGAAGATTTGATAATTATGCCATTGAGGGTTGCTGAAGACCATAGGGCTGCTTTAGGGCATATACAGGCATTTAATATCCGAACCGGTGAGTTGGCCTGGGTTTTTCACACCATACCCCATCCGGGAGAATTTGGGTATGACACATGGGCAAAAGACACCTATCTCAACAAAGGCATCGGTGGGGCAAACAATTGGGCTGGGATGGCCATAGACCGGGATAGAGGAATTGTATATGTGCCAACTGGTTCCGCAGCTCCGGATTTCTATGGTGGGGATAGAGTGGGAGCCAATCTTTTTGCCAATTGCCTACTCGCCCTGGATGCCCGAACAGGAGAGCGAATCTGGCATTATCAGTTGGTTCATCACGATATCCTGGACATGGATCTGCCCGCACCACCTAATCTACTGACAGTAACCCACGAAGGCAAAACCATTGATGCGGTGGCTCAGGTCACCAAACATGGTTATGTTTTTCTATTTAATAGGGAAACCGGTGAACCGCTTTTCCCCATTGAGGAAAGGACGGTTCCCCCATCAACCATCCCGGGAGAACAGGCATGGCCCACACAACCTTTCCCTACCAAGCCAGCCCCTTTTTCCAGGCAGGAGATCACCGATTCCATGATAAGTCCCTATGCGGAAAACCGGGAAGAATTGCTTGAGATATTGAGAGAGAGTGGATATTCTGGACCTTTTACCCCATTAAATGAAAGGGGAATGCCTGTCTTTCCAGGGCTCAGTGGAGGGGCGATTTGGGGTGGAGCAGCCGTGGATCCCGAGGGGATATTGTATATCAACAGCAACGAAATGGCCCGGTATATGGGCATTGGACCCAGTGCTTCTGCGGAACAGTTAAATGCAATGAGTGTAGGAAAGCGCACCTATACACTAAACTGTTCCCCCTGTCACGGCACCGACCTCAAAGGACATCCTGAAAGCGAATATCCTTCCCTCGTAAATATTTTCAATCGTAAAACACCTGATGAAGTTACCCAACTGATCTCCACCGGAAAAGGCATGATGCCCGCATTCCCTTCCATTTCACCATCCGAAAAGGAAGCTTTGCTGGCTTTTCTGAAAACGGGAGATTCGGAGATGGCTGATAGCGGCAATGAACCGGGGCTTGTGATAGAAGCTGGTTCAGCGGATTTGCCTGCTTATGTAGTAAATCGTTATCAGAAATTTCTGGACAGCAATGGCTACCCTGCCGTAAGCCCCCCTTGGGGTACCTTGAATGCCATAGATATGAATACGGGTGAATATCTCTGGAAGATTCCCTTCGGGGAATATCCCGAATTAATGGCTAAGGGGCTGCCTGTCACGGGCACGGAGAGCTTTGGCGGACCTTTGGTGACCGAAGGAGGTTTGTTGTTTATTGCCGGGACGCAAGATGGCAAGTTCAGGGCGTATGAGAAGCGAACGGGAAAATTGGTTTGGGAAACGGTTTTGCCGGCGGCGGCATTTGCCACCCCCAGTTCGTACGGGGTCGATGGCCGCCAATATATTGTATTGGCCTGTGGGGGCGGGAGGTTTAACACGCCGAAAGGAGATATGTATGTAGCCTTCGCACTCCCCGAATAAAACACAATTAAAGTTTATGGCACGAAGGTTTCACGCAGCGATCGCAACGGTTTTTACGCGGCGATAGCTGCGACTTTTTTTGTTTTACGAATTTGTCATTTTTTAATCATATTATAGCACACAGTAGTTCAACTAGGCTTTTCCGACATCAGTTGCGTCCGCCACGAAGTCATTGCACCTGTTGCGTGAAAAAAATCTCGTTGAATTCGGATAAAATAAAGAATGGGCTACCCATTAATTTGATAATAGCCCAATAATTTGTATTTTCAAACCTTTTTACCATCAAACCTAAAAATATGCCTAGACCGAAAACTCACCTTCGATTCCTTCTTATTGGATTCTTGCTTTTAATCCTGCCTATTTATCTTCAAGCACAGGAGGGTATTGAAAGGCATAGAAAAGGGGAACTGATTGTATTGGGAAATCCGGGAGAGGAAGTAAAGATAGAGCAACTATCCCATGAGTTTTGGTTTGGGGCGGCAATAAGCAATGGTTTCGTCAGCGGGTCAATGTCTGCGGAAGACAAATTACAGTACGAGGAGAAATTTCTAAAAAACTTCAATTCCGCTGTCACTGAAAATGCCCTGAAATGGGGAAATATGGAACCTAAAAAGGGGGAGGTAAACTATGCGGTGGTTGACGGTATACTGGAGTGGACGGACAAACATAATATTCCGCTGCGTGGACATAATATCTATTGGGGAATCGAAAAATTCGTGCAGGATTGGGTAAAGGAGCTAGATGATGAGGAACTTCTAAAAACACTACAAAACAGGGCAAAAGATATTGCTACTAAATATAAGGGCCGCTTTGCCCAATATGACCTAAACAATGAGATGATCCATGGAAATTTCTATGAGGAGCGTCTAGGTCCGGATATTACCAAAAAGATGGTTGAATGGTTTCATGAGAAGGATCCGGATGCCCAACTATTCTTAAATGATTACGATATCCTTACCGGGAGCCGATTGGATGACTATATGACCCATATCAGGGAGCTGCTTGGGCAGGGAGTGAAGATAGCAGGCATAGGTGTGCAGGGTCATTTGCATGGAGAAAGTTTTGATAGGGAAGAATTAAAGCGTTCATTGGATTCATTGGCTGTGTTTAAATTGCCCATTATCGTGACCGAATTCAACATACCCGGTCAGCGCTCCAAATACTACCGGGAAAATATCCGTACCATGACTCCCGAAGAAGAAGCATTGAAGGCTAAGGATTTGGTGGATTACTACAGCATTTGCTTTGCCCATCCGGCGGTGGATGGAATTTTGATGTGGGGCTTCTGGGCCGGTGCCAATTGGATTCCAGTTTCCTCCCTGTACAACATAGACTGGTCACCGACTCCCGCTGCCGAAGCCTATCAGGAGCTGATTTTCAAAACATGGTGGACAGCTACCTCCGGAAGCATTAGCCATAACGGAAATTTTGACACTTTTGGTTTTTATGGGACTTACAAGATTACGGTGGGATCTGAGTCTAGGGAGGTAGTGCTACCAAAGGAAAGGGGCAGGGTGGTTGTGGATTTTAGGTAGGGGTGTCTGGATGAATTATTGAACTAGATTGGATCCTTTTCTTGGGGGATGTAGCCTCCAATCAATTTGGGAGAAATCGGCCGACATCTTGTCAGTAAAAGCTCCGTAGGAGCGGCCGATATAGTAACCATGGGTTTCAACCCATGGACAGGAACCAAACCTTCGCCCAAAAGTGCCGTAGGCACGGACGATAAAAAGACAGATCTAAATGGTTATTATTTACGGAAACCAAATATTAGACCAAGCTTACCCTAAGCTAAGTGGAATAGGCAACTGGGAATACCTAAATTTGATACCATGGCCCGATATCGGCCGTCCCGATGGGACTTGGAAAAATTACTTCTATATCTGAACCCCCCGGTTTAAACAATATCGGCCGTGCCTGACGGCACTTGGTTACACAATAATTTTTTTAACTAAAAAACCAAAAAAACCCGAAGTTCCCTTCGGGCTTTTCGTCAATATTGATAAATATAAACCTACCTGGATCTAATCTCCCTGCGCATAAACGAATAATAAGCCAACCCAAAACAACCAACCGTTGCCGCAATCAGGCAGGTGAGTTGCGCCCAGACCAGCATCAGGCTTTGGCCCAGTGGCAGGGGGCTGGGGATAGTGCCTACGATCTGCTCTTGGGTTAGTGGACCCAGACTTCTGACATTGGGCATCAGTAGGGTAGTGGTCGCATCACTATACAACTGACTGGGCATTACGCGGAGAAGATTGATGATGAACTCCTGATATCGGATTAGCTGATGCGGATGGGCAAATTCCGAAGGAGCCAGCACATTGGCTATCAAGTTGACGATTATCCCGTAAAAGACGGTGAGAAACAACCAAACCGCAATGCAGGCAAGTGCTGAGGTTGCCGCCTGCCGGAACTTTACCGAAAACAACAAGGATAAATTCAGCCAAAACCCGATATAACATACACTTACAAACGTAAAGATAAGGATCCGCATTACTTCCTCTACTGTTGGTGGAATTCCGATTCGGAGAATTCCAATCCCCATAAAGAGTACCGTTAGCGATCCGATCAAAACAGCCACTACCAGAAGCGAAGCCAAAAACTTGGCGTTTAGCCACTGATCCCGAAAGATAGGCTGGGAAAGAATTCGTGCCAGTGTTCCCCGGTTCTGTTCGGAATTGATGGCATCAAAACCCAGACCAATACCCAGTAGTGGACCCAGAAAACTGATAAATACAATAAATGACGGCAATCCATTTCCCGATGCGGTGAAGAGCTTTAGGAAAAAGAAAGCATCTTCAGGATCACTTGGCTTTACGGTGTCTTTGAAATGCATCAGCCCTGTGATCAGCGATCCGGCACAGGCAAGCGTGATAATTGCCACCAAAATTATCAGCCTCCAGCTATGGATATGGTCGGCGATTTCCTTTTGTACAATCACCCAAAAGGGGGAAGGGATATTCGGCTTTGTTTCCTTTTGAGCAAATGTTTTATTTGTTGCAACTTTCTCTTGAACCCAAGGCAGGGTAATTGTCCCCGAAGGAGACAGGTATGATCTAGCGTGTGAGAGTAGTTTCATAGTGTCATAATTTGCTTTTCAATGGCCATACCCGACTGCAGTCAAGCCGACCAGACTGACAGGCCTCCGGCAGGTAGAATCCTGCCAAGTTGCAGTCGTGTAATCTAGCATTTTTAATGTTTCCGTTGGGTGAGGATACCATCAAGCCCCGACTTCTTTTATTTTCCTTTCTTCAAAATACCTTTGATAGATATCATCCAATCCATACGTTTTTTTACTCAGATGGTGCAAAGAGGCACCTGCCTCTACAATAACCCGGGCTACTTCGGCAGAAGTGTCCTTCGAAGAGCCAATATAAAGCAAGCCTTTTGACAGTATCTTTACATCATCCACACCTTCTATTTGGAGAAGCTCCGCTTCCAGATTAGCCGTTGATTGGGGTTGCGTAATGCGCGCCTCTATCTGCACCGGATGTTTTGAAATCAATTCGGCGGCCAGTTCTTCCACGGACCCTGAGGCAAGTAATCTTCCCTGCACAAACAACCCTACTCGGGCACAAATTTGCTGCACCTGATGCAGGTGGTGTGAGGAAAGCAGTACGGTCAGTCCCTTTTCCCGGCTAAGTTCCACGATTAGATCCAGCAATTCCTTTACACCTTTTGGATCAATTCCTAGCGTAGGTTCGTCCAGAATTATTACTTCGGGGTTTTTGACCAACACATCAGCCAAGCCGAGTCGCTGCCGCATACCCCTTGAGTAGGTTCGCACCTTTTGGTGGGAGGCTTTTTCCAAGCTGGTTTTTTTAAGGAGGTCTTCAATGCGGTTTCTTGCCTCCTCTTCCGCTATTCGGTTAAGCCGGGCGGTGAACATCAAATTTTCCCATCCGCTAAGGTCATCGTAGAATCCCACATCTTCCGGCAAATAACCGACTTTCTCCTTTACAGCTTTGGGATTGGTGGTTGCATTGAGGCCGCAAACCTGCACCGATCCGGAACTCGGTTCTGTCAGCCCAAGCATCATTAGTATGGTAGTAGACTTGCCTGCGCCATTTGGCCCGAGCAGGCCAAATACCTCACCCTTCTGAATCTGCAGACTTAAGCCGTCAACGGCTTTGAATTCCCCGTAGTGCTTGGTCAGGTTATCAAGTTGAATAACAGCCTGCACACTTACCTCCTTCCGTATTTGTTAAACAATTGGAAAATCCCACCAAATACACCCAGGATAAGCATAACCCCCAGCCATCCCCAAACCACAGGGGTTTTTACGGAAACCCGGAAGGCCGCTTTTTCGGAAACTTCGGGATTGATGGCTTCCAGCGTTGCCATATAATCGCCGGCAATTGCTTTTTTGGATGCTTGAATGGTGGCAAATACCTGTGCACTTTCCCCGGGTTCCAAGTTTGGAATCTCCTTGGGATCGAACACCACGTCCCAATCCACGGGAGCCCTTCGGTCCATCTTTAGGTTCGTGATGGGAGAGGATCCGTTATTTCGTACGACAAGCTCCAGCCGTTTTTCTTTTCCGGCTGTAATGCTCGTGCTTAGTAATCCGGTAGGAGTTGTCAGTTCCATTTCATAGGATCCTTTAATGGCCGCCTCCAAGTCCAAGTTGGCGGAAGTGGCGTTGGTGATTGCCTGAATGGGTATTTTATAATTTCCAGCTTCAATCTTCTTCGGGGGAGTCACCTCTATCGCAACATCCTGTGTTTGGTTGGCCTGTACTTGTACAGAACTTACCTGCTTTCCACTGGCCTTGAAGATTACATTCCAGCCCCGGGGAGCATCTTGACTCAGTGCATATAGTTGCGGCTCCGAAGTCATATTGCGCAGCTTGGCGTTGTAGGAAAAAAGCGCACTTGAATGCCCCTCTATATTGGGTTGCGTGGTCGTGAATTCTGTTTTGAAAGTGCCTGTTTCAGACACGGTGACGGTAAGGGGTAATGTGGTCAATCCACTGGCGATTACCTGAAACCGGTAAGTACCTTTTTTTACTTGATGGGGAACCTCAAGTTTCAGCGATAAATTTTTCTTTTCCCCGGGCAGCACAGAAACCTTCTGAATGGTCCATCCGCCTGATTTCAGGGAATATTCCCAGCCTTTTGGAACACCGCTTAGGGACACGGGTACATTTTTGATTTCTTCCGTGTTGTTGATCACCTCGATGGCGTAATCAATCGATTCACCGGGCGGAACGGAAATTTCAGGGTAAGGCGTGTAAAGAGCCACCGAGTTGGCATATGCCAGGTGACCACCGAGAAGCGACATCCACAGGATGTGGACCATAACGATGCTTAGCATCTTAGTACGGGTTGACAATAAAAAACGGTTC
>DATHWC010000283.1:0-11239 GCA_035460985.1 Lunatimonas sp. | reverse complement strand
GCAGGTATTGCTAATTTGGTTTGAATAGTGGTGACTTGTTTTGAAAAAAGGCATTTATGGATCTATTTATTCGTTTTTAGTATTAAATCGCAGTGACCGACCAATTTTTTCGTCCGTTTTACTCCGAATATTTTTGTACCTTTAGGTCATTTTAATAGCATTTCAAATGATATGAAAAGAACCAAAGCCCAACAGTCCCGCGCAGCAATTGAACGACTTTACATTACAATGAGGCATTTGTTTACGAGAGGATCTTACAAACCCACTGGGATTTCCGGGGAATCACTAATTGATTCTCTTTTAATTTTAAGTCCGGAGATATATGGTTTTGTCACCGAAAATGAGAAAATTGAATTGGATGGCTTGTTGTATGTCATGGAACGTCTACCGAGAGGGATAGAGGAATGCCGTTATATCCGGCTTATAAGTAGGGAGGGCTATGAGAATTCCGGGTTTTCCCCAATCATCCCTGCTAAGCGGAAAAGAAATTGTTACCGGGTAGATGAGGATCAGATGTATGTGGAAATGACTAGGGGAAAAAGTGATATTTACGATATTTTGACCCACCTGACTTTTTTGTTTATCGAATCCACAAAAATTGCCAGAAACAGCTTGGAGCAAAAATCCGGCACAAATCTCAATTGGGATATGTTGGAGCAGATAGTGGCAAAGGAGGAGCGGGATGAGGAGTTTAACAAGGAGGCTGCCTGCTCTTATTTAAGTCATATTACGGGAAGGACTTACGAAGAAACCCACAGAGCGGTGGAAAAATTCGAAACTTCCAACCATACCAACAGCCTATTCTCCATAGTCTATCACCTTGGTCGTCTGTCGATTCTGGAAATGCGGGAAGACAGAGACAGGCAAATTTCATTTTCAGCGACACTTAGGGAACGGGTTGGACACCACGTCTACGGAGAATTGTGGGCAAACCGAATTAAGACTGTATTACAGGAGGAGGACCTTCTAGAGCGTCCTATACATGTGATAAGTGCCAACTTACACAGCGTGATGAATACCATTTATGGACATCAGGCACTTGGACTTGACACCTATGAAGCTATTGAAAAAGAAGTCATGGAAATCAGCTTACAGTCCAAGTCCAACAAATCTAGGGAAATAGAGGCATATGCCAATCATAACGGAATGATACACTTGCCTGACATATCTGGAACGAATATCGGTGTGCAAATAATCGATACCAATAAAATGAGTCGCGGAACCCTAATTCCCGGAGTACCAATACCAAAGGAGAAAAAGAAAAAGCCAGTCATTGTGGTCATGGATTATGCGTTTGGGGAGCAGGCGTATGAATGTTTTGACGAATTGTTAAAGCCTTTCGAAGTGGATGACAAAAAGATACCCTTGGACGTAATCTCTGCATCCATCATGGGTAAGGCAGGGATTCTTAGGGGAAACAAAGGGGACATTATGATCCCTAGCAGTCATGTGTTCGAAGGCACAGCGGATAATTATCCTTTCAAAAATGAACTTAAGAAAGAGGATTTTGAGGGATTTGGACTGGGAGTTTTTGAGGGACCCATGATTACGGTCTTGGGGACTTCACTTCAAAACAGGGATGTTCTACAGTATTTTATGGAATCTTCCTGGAAGGCCATTGGACTGGAAATGGAGGGAGCCCATTATCAAAAGGCCATACAGTCATCCAGTAAAATCCGAAACAGTATCCGGAAAACCGTCAAAGTAGTTTATGCCTACTACGCATCCGATAACCCGCTGGAAACCGGAGGAACACTAGCCTCCGGAGCCTTGGGGATGGATGGGGTTCGACCGACATATTTGATTACTTACAAAATTTTGGAGAAGATTGGAGTTTTTAATTGATATTTATTCTATTGGATATTTTTTGAATGAAATAAAGTTTAAATACAGTAGAAATATGGCCTACGGCCGAAATATAGATTGCGGACGAAATCGGGTTGGATATTAGATACTGATTGATATTGAATGAAATAAAATTGAAATATGGCCTACGGCCGATATACTGTAGAATCGAAACGTAATGGGGAGTAGTGCGGTTAATGGGAAAAATATTATTTTTACGAATAGTCAATAACCTACACCTTTCATCTCTCATGAAGCACATCATATCCTTTTTTCTGGTAACCTGCTTTTTCTTGTCTTCTTGCCAGACCTACCAAGAATCGGAAAAGATTTCGAAAATCACGTCTATGGACGGATTAATTGCCCTATGGGATTTCTCTGAGAATCCGGGGGAACCAAGAATGGCAACTGGAGTGGGGGAGTTTCCACTCATGGAAATGAAGGGCCCGGTGGAAAGGATCGCTGAAGGACCGCTATCCGGTTTTTCAGCTTCGATGAGGGATTCAGCTTACTTCTCCATCCCATATGCAGAAACTGGACGCCTCAATATTCACGGTAAAAATCAAGGCGTTACTGTACTGGGATGGGTAAATTGGGAAGGTAAAACTGGTTTTGTAGGAGGAATGTGGAACGAATACACCGATGGCGGCAAGCGTCAATACGGCCTTTTCGTTCATCTGCCCCATTACAATGGAGCCGAACAGGTTTGTGGCCATATTTCCTGGACTGGAAAACCAACACCTCCTTTCCCCTACAGCTCCGACTACTCAGCAAGCAAGCAGATGCTGACCAAAGGCTCTTGGCACTTTGTGGCCTTTACCTATGATGGAACCGAAATCCGGTCTTACCTAGATGGAAAATTTGAGACCCGTGAACCGGAACTGATACGGAATACAGCCGGATTTGATGGAATTCCGGATGGTATTGTAGAATCGAAAAACCCCTACTATTTTACCGACGGTATTGGAGACAATGGCTCGGATTTCACCGTTGGTGCTGTCGTGCTTAGCCGCGGACTTGGGAATTTTTTCGAAGGTAAAATTGGGGGCTTAGCAGTGTTTGACAGGGCGTTGAGTATGGAGGAAATTTTGGAAATCCACCAACTAACCATGACTCCCTAATTCAATAGACTGTTACTCCGATCATGGTAATACGGTCACTTCAACCGGATCGGTCAGGTCCGCCTGAATACTGGCCAACACGTCCAAATCTGGTTCTCCCTGATGTACGTAGTAGCGCACTTTATTATAGAATTTTTCCCCAGGGGCTATATAAAACTCCCCTTCAAACATGGGGGAGAAAACCCAATAAGGCATGGTGGGATGCACCCGCACAATCTGTGGATACCTGAAATTGTCCGGAAACCCGAATACGGTGACCCCTGCGTTTTCACCTTCTACCAATCCATGGGCACTGACCCAGCTCGCTTTGGTATGGTTGGAATCGGCGTTTGTTTTGCCCTCGCTTGTCTGAATTTTCCAATCATTTGTATAATTTACGCTGTCTACTATATTCCATTCTTTACTACCCCGAATCCCCATGCCACCATAGTGATATTCAACTATATAGAGGGTGTCTTGACTCGTGTTTAATTGTTCTGAGTATAGGTCAAACATGAAGTATTCTTCAGTTGGATATACTTTTATTTTCCATTCCTCTTCCAATACTTCTCCATGCTTCAAGCTGATATGGCTTAACTTGGTTCGTAATGTTGCGGTGAGAGTTCCTTGGTCTGTTTCCAAAACATCTACATGCTCTACCGTTCCCGTACCCTGATGCTGGTTCCAGAAATCAACTTTTTCCCCCTTATACATTGTATTCACCCAAGCATTGAATATGGCGTGCTGATGTACGTGACCCGTAGGAAAATCATCTGTCAAAATCTGTCCGGCAGGACTATATAGGGGATGAATCATGCCACTACGCTTATAATAATCCGGCAATCCTTTCGGTGGGTAGGCCGTTTCAGCCTGATAGAAGAAAATCGGTTTTGATCCATAACTCACTTCTACGCCCTGATCAGTCTGGTTCAGTTTGATTCCTTTTTCAACTTCAATAGCTCCAGTCCTCAATTCAAAAATATTTGTTCCTTCTGATAAACTGGGAAGTAGGGCAAATAGCGAACCATCGGATTGAATTTCCAAAGGACTTTTTTCACCAGTGGCTTTATTTTGCAGGTGATAGGCCAAGCCAATATCCAATTCCTTATCTAGCTTGAAAGAGATAGGCGTTTGCAGTCGGTTTTGCATAGGCACAACTATTTCCAATTGGGCAATTGGATCCGAAGTGCAGGAAGCCAAAGAAAGACAAAAAAGAAAGCAGAGATAACCGAAATTACGCATGGTCTTTGGGGGGCGTTTGTAAGTTTATACCTAAAAGATATTAGGTTAACCAAAGATACACGGGAATTAGAGATCTTGTCAACTTTAAATGGTAAATGGTTTAGAAAATGGATAAAATTTTACCAAAATCAATTACCTTAGAAACCTAAACTTCCTCTATTCACATGATTTCATCAAAACAAGCACCCTTTTTCCAACTTGTCAAATCTAAAAGTTTACTGGTACTTTTATTACTGTTGCTGCTGTTGCCGATATCGGAAACGTTGGGACAGCGGTCTTTGCAGGACACTGTTCCGCTTGATCCAAGGGTGACAACGGGCATATTGGACAACGGGCTGCGGTATTATATACAACATAACCCCAAACCTGAAAATAAACTGGAACTTCGCTTAGCCGTTAATGCGGGGTCGGTACAGGAAGACGACTCCCAGCAAGGCTTAGCGCATTTCGTGGAGCACATGGCCTTTAACGGATCGGAGAATTTTGAAAAAAACGAATTGATCAGCTACCTGCAATCCATCGGTGTGTCCTTTGGAAGCGACCTGAATGCCTATACCAGTTTCGACGAAACGGTTTATATTCTACCCATTCCCACGGATGACGAGGAAAAGCTGCGCAATGGATTTTTGGTATTAAAGGACTGGGCGGGTGGTCTTCTGCTGGAAGGGGAGGACATAGACGCTGAACGGGGAATTATCGTGGAAGAATGGCGAACTGGTCAGGGCTATGATCAGCGGCTTCGCGATCAGTACCTGCCTATATTGCTTAAAGACAGCAAGTATGCAGAAAGGATGCCCATCGGCAAGATGGAAATCGTGGAAAATGCCGACTACGAAGAGTTGCGAAGGTTCTACCGGGACTGGTATAGGCCGGATAATATGGCGATAATAGCCGTGGGGGATGTAGCACCGGAAAAAGTAAAGGAGCTTATTGAATCCCATTTTTCGGAATTGAAAAACCCTGAAGACGCTCCGGAAAGAATCAGCCATGCCGTGCCCGTACAGGAAGAAAATATGATCAAGATAGTTACGGACGAAGAGAGCCCGGGGATTCAGATGCAACTTTACTACAAACACGAGTCACAGCCGACTATTACGGTAAAGGATTATAAAAACCGGATTATCCGAACCCTTTACGGAGGAATGCTTACGCAGCGCTTAGATGAAATTCGGCAAAAACCCCAAGCACCCTTTATATATGCAGGAGCTAGATATGGCTCCTTTGTCCGTAGTTTGGATTTTTTCACCACTTCCGGTGCGGTAGGTACCGGAAATGCTCTGGTGGGCTTGAAAGCATTTATCATCGAAAACGAACGGGCCCTCAGACACGGTTTTACCGAAGGCGAACTGGAGCGTGTAAAGCGTTCATTGGCCAATAGTTCGGAACGGTCCTTCAAAGAAATGGATAAAATGGAATCCCGCTCCATTGTTGGTAGATATGTGTCGAATTTTTTGACCAGGGGATTCGCCGAGGGAGAAGCCATTCGGTATGAATTATACCAACAGCTACTGCCTGAGATAACGTTAGAAGAGGTCAATTCCATGGGAAATGAACTAATCCGGGATATCAACCGAGTAGTGATTGTTACGGCTCCGGAGAAAGATGCCGAATCACTTCCCACCGAATCGGAATTGTTGGGGTTGTTTGATACGATGGCCGATATGGAAATAGAACCCTATGAAGAAGGCGATTTGCCAGAGGTGCTGCTCTCTCAGCTGCCTGAACCGGGGAAGGTTGTTGACCAATCTTTCAACGAGGAAGTTGATGTGACAAGCGTGACCCTGTCCAACGGGATGACGGTGCATTTCAAGCCCACCGAGTATAAAAATGATGAAATCCTTTTTATTGGAAGCAGTAAAGGCGGTGCTTCCCTGTACCCTGATGAGGACCACTACTCGGCGAGTTATGCCAGTGTTCTCGTGAATGTTATGGGAGTGGGGGAATTTTCCCCTTCCAATCTCCGCAAGGTATTGGCTGGAAAGAATGTGTCCGTCACCCCGAATATCGGAACTTATGGAGAGAACATTTCCGGGAGTACCTCTCCGCGGGACCTGGAACTCAGCCTCCAACTCATTCATCTGTATTTTACCGCACCGAGGATGGATGAGGATTTGATTAGTGTGTATTTTGAAAATCAAAAGAACCAACTTGCCAGTGCCCAAAGCAATCCCGACTTTCAGTTTAACAAACGTCTTAATGAAATCGTAAACGATGGAAACCTTAGGGGGATGGGTATCTATGATCCCGAAAAGTTGGACCTAGTTGACGTGCAAAGGGGATTGGAAATCTATAGTGACAGGTTTGCGAATGCCGCCAATTTCGAATTTCTGTTCACCGGAAATTTAGACTTGGAAACTATGGTGCCGTTGATAGAATTATACCTGGGCAGTCTTTCGGGAGATCCAGTGGCGACGGATGATTTCCATGATTTGGGCATCCGCATCCCCAGGGGCAGAACAGAGCGAATTGAAGTGGGGGTGGATGAAAAAAGTCAGGTAATACTATATTTCAGCGGCCCTACAGAGTACACCCTGGAAAAATCGCAACAGCTCTCCTATTTGGGGGAAATTTTAACCATCAAACTGATAGAAACACTTCGTGAGGAAATAGGCGGTGTATATGGAGTTGGTGCCAGGGGTGGTTTGGCAAGAACTCCAGAGGAATCCTTTAGTTTTTCCGTAAGTTTTCCTTGCAGTCCTGATAATGTGGAATCACTTACCGAAGCCGTCTGGAAGGAAATAAAAAAGATTCAGGAAGAGGGCCCGGAAGAAGCGGACCTGCTGAAGGTACGGGAAACAAAACGGATTTCCCTCGCGGAAAATTTAAACCGAAACGCGTTTTGGCATTCCCAGATATCGGCTGCAATTACAAGTGGAATGCCACTTGAGACTGTTTTGGGTGCTGCGGACCGGGTGATGCAGGTGACTTCCGAACAGGTTAAGGACGTAGCCAATACCTTTTTGACGCCGGAAAACTTGTTGGAAATTCAAAAATTCCCCTTACAAAAATCCCTTTCTACCAATGATTAAGGTCATCTATTCCCTTATTTTAGTTCTCCTTTCGGATGTAATTACCCCCTGTTACACGTTTGGTTCTGATACTCTTGCATATGTGGAAGAGCTGGAATTGTTTACAAAGAACACCCACGGATACCACACATTCCGAATCCCCTCGCTAATTGTCAGCACCAAAGGAACGGTATTGGCCTTTGCCGAGGGAAGAAAGGAAAGCAGTTCGGACACGGGTGACATTGATTTGGTAATGAGAAGGTCGGAAGACGGGGGTAAGACTTGGAGTACGCTAAGTGTAATTTGGGATGATGGGGAAAATGTTTGTGGAAACCCCACGCCCGTCGTGGATGAAACTACCGGAACTATCTGGCTGCTACTGACCTGGAACCGGGGAGATGACCATGAAAGGGACATTATCGCCAAAAAAGCCACCGATACGCGACGGGTGTTTGTCACATTCAGCACTGATGACGGGTTGAGTTGGGCTACCCCAAAAGATATCACCGCATCAACCAAAGACCCTTCTTGGGGCTGGTATGCAACAGGCCCTGGAATGGGGATTCAGATTAAGCATGGGCCTCATAAGGGGAGGCTGGTTATACCCTCCGACCACAGTTACGATAGTGAGGTTGGTAACGTGTCAGGCGGAAATTTTGAATATGGGGCACACGTGATTTTTAGCGACGACCATGGTAAAACTTGGGCCTTGGGTGGAACAATTCGGCCAAAAATGAACGAATGCCAGGTCATTGAACGGGCAGATAGGAAGGGTACACTGCTGATGAACATGCGTTCATATTTTGGAAAAAACAGACGGGCGCTTTCCCTCAGCGATGATGGAGGAATCTCCTGGTCTGATCCTATGGAGGCTGTTGAGTTGATCGAACCGGTTTGTCAGGCCGCATTGGTACGTTATAAGGGAGATTGGATGTTATTTTCCAACCCCGCCAGTACTAAAAGGGAGAATATGACCTTGCGCCTTAGTAAGGACGATGGCCATACCTGGCCCATTTCTAAAGTCCTACATTCAGGTCCGTCCGCCTATTCCGCCTTGGCTGTATTGACTAGTGGGGATATTCTCTGTCTCTATGAAAAAGGAGACCAAAACCCCTATGAAATGATCAGCTTGGTTCTGATTAAGGTGGATGAGTTGTGGTAAAAAAATTCAAGGATTCACTAATCAGTTAGACTTTCTAAATTACCATATCAATTTACTTCCCATATTCTTTCCCCTTAGGAATTACCACAAGAAATTAGGATATTAGAAATCTAAACTCCAAATAAACACAATTTCCATGGAACTCCCTCTTGTTACCGTTGATGCCTTTACCGATATACCTTTTTCAGGAAATCCCGCAGGGATCTGCCTGCTTCCTTGGTCGATCTCCGACAAGGCCATGCAGATGATCGCCGCCGAAGTGAACCTCAGTGAAACTGCATTTTTGGAAACAATTGGGGATCAGGAATACAACCTGCGCTGGTTTACACCCACCAAAGAAGTCAACCTATGCGGCCATGCTACTTTGGCTTCCGCATTTTTACTGTTTACGGAAGATTTGGCGAATAAAGATGCGGAGATCCTTTTTCACACCAAAAGCGGAATTCTAATTGCGACTTTTGTAAACGGGATGGTGCAGCTTGACTTTCCTGTTATCCCTACCGAAGAAGCCGAACATCCTTATTTTACGGAATATTTTTTTGGTCAAAAGGTCGTAGGGGCAGCAAAGTTGGCTCGAAACTGGATATTGGAACTTGAGAACCCCAAAGCTGTGGAATATGTACTTCCTGTGTGGAGTGAACTCGCACTTCACAGCGAGGAAGGAATCATAATTACCTCCAAAGGAGACGATACTTATGACATTATTTCCAGGTATTTTGCTCCAAATATAGGCATTCAAGAAGATCCCGTTACCGGCTTTGCGCATTGTGCCCTGATAGATTATTGGTATAAGAAAAATCATAGTACCTCCATAAAAGCCTATCAGGCAAGCAAACGGGGAGGAATTCTTGAAGTGGAATTGCAAGGTAACCGTGTGATGTTGCGTGGTGATGCGGTGAAAATGTTTGAGGGTTTTTTTACCATAGATCTCTAATCCAGCTATGAAAGGAGGAAGAAGAAAATTTTTGTCGACAGCTGTTTACACCGCCTCAGGTATGAGTTTACTTCCGGGGATAGGCTTCTCCAAGTCTGCAACTTCGGCAAATGACAGGATTAATTTCGCAGTGATTGGTTGCAATAATAAGGGGTTTAACGTTATGCGGGAATTTCTTCGCACCGGACAGATAAACTGCGTTGCACTCTGTGACGTAGACTCTCGGGTATTGGATAGGAGACAGGCAGAAGTAACCGAACATTTCAGTCAGAAACCAGCGATCTATGGTGATTTTCGAAAAATGCTGGAGGATCCTGAGATTGACGCGGTCATCGTAGGAAGTCCCGATCACTGGCATTGCCTGCATACCGTATATGCCTGCCAAGCCGGAAAGGATGTGTATGTGGAAAAGCCATTAGCCAATTCCATTGCGGAGTGCAACGTGATGGTAGCAGCTGCCGAAAAGCACCAACGGGTAATTCAAGTTGGCCAGCAACAGCGGAGCGGCGACGTTTGGAACGGGGCGATGGACTATATCAAATCCGGAAAACTTGGAGAACTCCGCAAAGTAAATGTATGGGCAAATTTTAACTATGGTGCCGGTTCCCCCAAAAAACCCGACGAGCCAGTTCCTTCCGGGGTTGACTTTGACCTCTGGCAAGGCCCAGCCAAACATAGGACCTTCAACCCAACCCGCTTTCACGGAAGCTGGCGACACTTTTGGGATTATGGGGGAGGATTGATGACAGACTGGGGCGTACACCTTATAGATATGGCCCTATGGGCAAAGGATGTAAAAACCGCCCCAAAAACCATTTTAGCCTACGGCCAAAATTTAAGCAACCTAAATTACAGCCGGGAAACCTTTGATACCATGGCGGTAACCTATCCCATGGACGGGTATGTGATCAACTGGCAGCATGCCGGCGGGATAGAACAAGGTCCTTATCACAAGCCTTATGGTGTGGAATTTATCGGTGACAGGTCGACGCTTGTTGCAAATCGGGAGGAGTGGACAGTGTATCTTGAGAAAAAGGAAGATAATGAAGCGGCAAGGGCGGAGGCCGATGGTTTTAAGAAAAATTCGGGCATGTCCGAAATGGAGCACCATGTACGGGATTTTCTGGACTGCATCCGCACCCGCAAAGAAACCCACTGCCCCATACATATGGGCAGAAATGTCGCCCTATATGCTCACATGGGCAATATCGCAGCCCGATCAGATGCGGGGATGCTTTCTTGGAATGACTCCAAACAGCAATTTACCGACAACAGCATAGCAAATAACCTTATCACTCCCGAATACCATAATGGCTGGGAATTCCCAAAGATTTAAGCTTTAACCACCCATAATCCTAACGCATAGGCGACCTTTACCTGAAAAAAAATGAACCACGGAGGTACACGAAGAACACGAAGTTTTTTATTTCTTTGCGGCCTTTGGGATTACTTTGAGGTTAAAAAAACAGGAACCACAAACATACACGGAGGACACGAAGATTTTTATAAAACCTTAGCGGCCTAAGCATCTTTGCGTAGGTTGCGTGAAATAGAAGGAACACGGATGACTCGGATGATACGGATAAAGCGTATTTTTTTGTTGATTTAAAAGGTCGACGTCAAAAAAGACAATCCGTATAAATCCGTTCAATCCGTCAAATCCCGAAAAACCGGGACAAGTTCAGCGTTCCATCTCTTTAGGATTAAAATGAACCCTTGCGGTCGCTGCGTCATCGTTGCGTCCGTTGCGTGAAAAGAAAGGAACACGGATGACACAGATAATACGGATAAAGCGGATTTTTTTGTTGATATAAGAGGTCGACGTCAAAAAAAACAATCCGTATAAATCCGTCAAATCCCGAAAAATTGAGACAAGTTCAGCATTCCATCTCTTTAGGATTAAAATGAACCCTTGCGGCCGCTGCGTCATCGTTGCGTCCGTTGCGTG
>DATHWC010000282.1:0-6049 GCA_035460985.1 Lunatimonas sp. | reverse complement strand
GTATTCAGTCGTTACACTAATAAACCGCGCCCCTTGGTCTATCAGGCGCCGGGCCATCAGACACCCCAGTCCAAACCGGCCTGTATTATAAATATCGTACTTTTCCTTTGGCTCTTCCGAAAGGTCAAAGGCCTTTGCTTCGGGGGAGTTTAGCAAAATATAGGCCTGTTCCATCGATCGCTTTAGCGATTCCTTTTGATAATCACTTCCATATTCGCCCAATGCACTCTCCTGTACCAGTCTTTCATAAAGCTGATTTCTGGATTCAAAGCGTTTGGTGTTCATTCCCTCCGGGGGGCGTACACTTTCAAGCCCCCCAGTAGGGTCTGGTATCAGAAACGGGCCATACTCACTGCCTAAGAAGCCTGCGCTGTGAAATGCTTTGAGTTCCTCGCCTTCACCTACGGTAAACCGCTGATTGATGTTGATAAACGGAGGGATGACCGGATTCAAGGGACCAAGCTCTTTTGCTACCCACGAACCCATATGAGGAACTAAGACCGACTGCGGTGGCTCATAGCAGGTGTGCCAATGGTACTGATGACGGGTATGAAGAATATGGCCTAAGTCCGCCGCCACGTAGGACCGAATCAATGCCCCCCGATCTATAATCTGTCCGATCTTTTCCAATCCTTCCGAAAAATGAATACCATCCAAGACAGTTGGCACAGAGGGGAAGGTACTTAATACTTCATTGGATTCCATTCCTTTGCGAAAGGGGGTATATTTTTTCGGATCAAATGTTTCGGTATGGGCCATTCCTCCTGCCATATAAAGCAGTATTACACTGTCGGCGGTAGAGGGCATTCCCGGACTGCCGGAACAAGAGGATAGCAAACCTGTAAAAGGAGTACCCAGCCCCATGGTGGCAATAGCCGCTGCGCTGGTCTTTTTAAGAAATTCTCTTCTCTTCCAATCCGTTTTCATAGCCTATATATTATCTTAATAAATCAATTGAAACTCCGGTAAAAGCAATAGGGCCCAGAAGAAGTCCTGAATTTGCTCAACCGTAGGGGTATCGCCCAACACTTCACTGGAGATATTAAACTCATTTTGCAGGGGATCCCGACCGTAAAGCTGCCTGTAAATCTCATGGATCAAAATATCCCCATCAGGGTATTTTTCCTTCCAGCGTTTGGCCCCTTCTCTAAGCGCAGTGTTTAACGTCTCTCCGTTAGTGAGCTCGAGGGCTTGAAGTAAGCTCGCCTGGGAATCCCTGTTCGTCGATACAATTTCCCTGTTTGGTCGGCCTAGGGCTTTCAGAAAATCGTTATTGGCTACCAAAGACGCCCGGGGATACTCCAGCTGTTGCTGTTCTGTGGCCACAAGTTGGAATGGATCATATTTTATTTGTTTCTCCTCAAAGAGCGGGAAAATGATTCTGCTGACCGCATCGGAGAACTGCT
Source organism: Lunatimonas sp. (assembly GCA_035460985.1). Taxonomy (GTDB): domain Bacteria; phylum Bacteroidota; class Bacteroidia; order Cytophagales; family Cyclobacteriaceae; genus Lunatibacter. Next base: position 4,643 of record DATHWC010000282.1, on the reverse strand, counting down.
CCGCTGTGAGCCTTCTTCTGACCATGCCCTCAAACACGAAATTATCATCGATCAAGGCGAGTGGATCATCGAATCCGATAGAGGGCTGCTGATAGGCCTTAGAAGTAGCAATGGTTCTAATGAGGTCTTTAAGATCGTACCCGTTATCCGCAAAATCTGAAGCCAACCAATCCAATAAATCTTGACTCCATGGCTCGTTGTCCATTTCATCTGCTGGCTCTACCAGTCCCCGTCCCATAAGTTGTTTCCATACCCTGTTAACTATGGTCCGATACATCCTCCCGTTTGCCGGTTGAACGAGATATTCAGCCAGCTGTTGTAGCTTTTCAGAACGGTTGGCAGTGCTATCTATTTCACCCAATTCTTCCCATAGCAACTTGGTACTGGCTTTCTTTCCGATGGGCGTTTCACATCGGCTTACTTCCAGAGTAGTATCGGCAAATATGTTGGCAAAAGCATAGGCTTCTTCCAGCTTCCAGTCACTGATAAAGCTGTCATGACAAGAGGCACATTTCAGATTAAGTCCCAATATAACCTGCCCCACATTTTGGGCAGCTTGCATTTCTGTAACCTGACTGGCATTGACATCTCCTCGCCACCGGATTCCTTCAATAAAGCCTTTAGACTTTTCATCCGGGTTGAGAAGCTGCTTTACAAACTGATCGTAAGGTTTGTTTTCTTTGAGAGAAGCATACAACCAGTCAGTAATGGCAAACCTACCCTTGGTGATGTATCCCGTCCCGGTATAATCATTTCGGAGGGCATCATTCCAGAACGTCATCCAGTGAATAGCGTAATCATCATTTCTGGCTAAGAGCTTCTCCACCCATAATTCGCGCTTATCGGGCTGAGAATCCGATGCAAATGCTTCGTATTCCTGCGGAGAAGGCAATATCCCCAACAGGTCCAAATAAATTCTTCTCAAAAATGTCTTGTCATCTACCGGATCTTTCCATGTCTGGCCTTTTTGCTGATAATAATCATCCACCAACAAATCAACAGGATTGTCTAGGCCTGCCTTTGCTCTAGGAAGGGCTGGACGTCGCGGTGCCAGTTCAGCTACCCGGTAGACACTTTGGTTCTCGACCCCTTCGGGCCATGGAGCTCCTTTGTCAATCCATAAGGTAATGACGGCAATTTCATCTTTGGAAAGCGTTTTCCCTTTCGACGGCATAGCGTCCTTGTGGTTTTTCGGGAGGTTAATTCGGCGAACCAAGTCACTACTTTTGGGGTCACCCGGAATGATAACTGCCCCAGACTCGCCTCCTTTAAATACATGCTCTTTATCGTCTAACCTTAAATCACCCTTAATCTTGGCTGTACTGTGGCAATTGTAACAGTTATGGGCAAAAATCGCTCTTACCTGCCCCACAAGTTTAACCTGTTTTTCCTCACTTAGCTCTCCTGTTTGAAAAGAAACCAAATCAATGTCCATGTCTACCGCAGCATAAGCCTCGTCTTCATTCCATGGTAAAACGCTGGTTAAATATTCCTCTCCATGGGTAAGGGAAGCTCCAAAGTGTCCCGCCACTGAGACCCCAAGACCCGTGATGAACAGAAGGGCCCGAAAGGGTACTATGTGGGTCAATTTATTGCGGTTAGATACCTGATGAAGCATAAAAAGCAATCCTATCCCCAAAACTGCCGTTCCGATACCGGTCCATTGGTGAATGGAAAGCGTATCACCGCCATATCCTTCCAAGTTGGCCAGCAACAGACCAAATACCACAGAAACAACTGCCCCACCTACTCCAGCCAAAATCAACAGATTTATTCCTGGCCTTAGTTTGGAATTAAACTTACCAATGGTAAACAATTCCAGAAAAGCCGCAAAGACCAGAAGTCCAACTGGAAAATGAACGGCAAGCGGGTGTAATCTCCCCAAAAACTTCCACAACCAAAAAACTTCATCACTCACAGACTGCTCTGTTGCACCAAGTGCAGGTATGCACAAGATAACTAAGAAAGGAAGTATGCTGGCAGAAAGAAATGGGTATCTGCAGAGGTTATTTTTCATCATATTAATCTTTCGATGGGTAATCAGGCTGTAACTAGAAACAAAAATATGCAACTAATCGTTTCTCCACCAGAAATATCCGGTGGGCGTATGGACACAATACTATCTATTTTTTTCAAATAAACCTACCTGTACTTACCTGCTTATGATAAAAAATCCACGAATGGGGGATGTCCGATTTTAATGATATTGAGCTACTTAGAAATTAGCCATTTCCATTAACCCCTAAGGGTTTAGATAAGCTTCCATAATGGCAGGACCAGAACTCGTCCCTATCCGATCGGCTCCAGCCTGAATCATCTGCAAGGTCTTTTCCAGCTCTCGGATACCTCCGCTAGCCTTAATGCCTACCTGACTGGGAAGATGTTCCCGCATCAATTTGATGTGGCTTGCCCGAGCTCCTTCTGGAGAAAACCCTGTTGATGTTTTTAAAAAATCGACTCCGGCATCCGCACAAATTTGGCAGGCCTGTATGATTTCTTCGTCACTTAAATAAGCCGTCTCAATGATTACCTTTAAAATTCTCTCGGATTCGTGACAAACGGAAGCCATCTTCGCCAATTCAATCTTTGGCCAATTCATTCTTGACTTGAAGGCTGTTAAGGACCAAACCATATCTATTTCATCCGCCCCATCCCGAATGGCCTGTTGGGCCTCGAAAACCTTGGATTCTGTAGTTGTATTCCCCAATGGGAATCCAACTACAGTTACGACCTGAGTTTCTGTATCCAAGAGCTCTCTTTTCACCTTAGTTACCCAAAATGGTGGAACACAGACCGCCACAAAATTGTATTTCTCTGCATCCAGAATAAGTTCTTCAATTTCTTTTTGCGTAGTGGTTGCTTTCAGTAAGGTATGTTCCAAGTATCTGTTCAGATCTTTCATCGTCTGGAAAAATAAAATTAAATGCGCCTCAACGGTACTGCTCACCTGTCGTGAATCTTTACAAATATATCATTTTCATTGAGGTAAAGATTGTTTTTTTTAACTATTGTTATCAAAAATTGGTTTAGAAATCAGACTTAAAACACTACTTTTGTGTCATACCGTGACTGTCATGATCCAAAAATTATTCCCTTTAGACAAGAATTACTTGCTCAGGCAAGCCCAAACGGCCTTGCAGGAGAAGGGAATAAAGTTGATGATAGGCGAATTAAAACTTTCCTATACCAGCATCTACAATCCGCTGGGCTTGGAGGATGACACATATCGGCAAATTCTAACAAGGCATTCCTTCCCAAAAGAAAGCCTTTCCATCATTTACCAGCAACTCTGTGGAATATACCGCTATAAATATGGTTCAAATCAACTGGAGATTTTGTTTGACGGCCGCACACATCTGGAAAAATACGGAGATGACTGGTTGAGGCAGTTACAACTTTGGGCAAGGGAACTAGGAATGATTGATTCTTATGTGAAGACCATGCTGCGGATGTCTCTTCTTTATGACGGCCCTTCAAGAGCCGCATTTGCGGAAAACAGGTGCAAAAGTTTGATCAATGAATTCTTCGATGTGAAGATTGTCAAAAGAAATGGCGATTTAAAACTGAAACTGGCCTAATCACTTCTCCAACTTTCTTGTTCATTCTATAGTCTCCAGTAAGGACCTGAATGAAATATATTCGTTCTGAAAGGTTGCATGCAGCAAATCATCAATCTCTTTCGCATGGACTTTGTCAAAATGAAGCATTTTTTCCATAGTCTCTGCATGGAACTGAGCGGCAAAATTTATCCCATCCTCCTGTTCTTGAAGAAGCTTTAAAAAGCGATGTTCGACGAAAAAGCCTGTTTCCATCACTCTGGGAATATATGTTTGCTTCATCCAAGCCACAAACTCAGCTTCTTTCTCCGCAAGGATATTTACAGTAACATTATATACAATCATAATTTTACGAGTTATTGCTTACTTTTGCGCCCAATTAAGATGCAAAACTAACCCATTCCGATTCGAAACAAAAGACGGCAGTTTTGGATTGGGATGTAATGACAAAACTAATGCAAGAAAATCAAACAATCCAGCTGGGTACATTGACTATAAATAAACTTACTTTTTTTAAAGTCTGGGTGTGCTTGTTTCATGCAGTTGGAATTGTTGGCCTTGCCCTGCCAATCAGCAAACCGATATTCCAACAGCTTACCCCATTTCATTTACTTATGTCCACGGGTCTATTAATGTATTTCCATCGTGGATGGAATTTGTCATTTATAGGATTTTCCGCACTTGCCTTTCTTACCGGCATGGTTTCTGAAATCATAGGTGTCCATACAGGATTGATTTTCGGGGACTATTACTATGGGACTGTATTAGGTACGACGATTTGGGGTGTACCTCTAATAATTGGTCTTAACTGGTTTTTATTAGTTTATCTTACAGGGGAATTGCTCCACTTAAAAATCCAAAATCATTGGATTGCCGCTGCCTCAGGAGCTTTGTTGATGGTCGGAATTGATTTTATTATTGAGCCTGTAGCAATTTCACTCGATTTTTGGACATGGACCTCAGAAGCCATCCCGCTTGAAAATTATCTTGGATGGTTCTTCATTGCTTTCTTTCTGCAAATCGCCTACAGGCATTTTGATTTCAAAAAGCAAAATAGGTTATCGGCATTTTTACTTTTGAACTTAG
>DATHWC010000281.1:0-5579 GCA_035460985.1 Lunatimonas sp. | reverse complement strand
TGGGACTCATAATAGAAATAATCGCTTTTTTCACTAACACTTTTTTCAATTTCGTCAAGGTAAGTCTGAAAATTCCCTTCAAAAATTTCGCTCTTTTCTGTTTCAAGCATTTCCTTCGTCTCATATCCCAAAACATTTTTGACATTTTCGCTGATTTGATACAGTTTCCAATTCTTGTCGTGATAATAAATAAACCCTTTAGTTTGCTGCAGCAACATGGTTTGTTGCCTAAACAATTCCTCCAACTCTTTAGAATTCATTTCGAGGAGTAGATTTTTTTCGTTTGAGGTTTTTAAATATTTGAAAATAAACACCAAAATGACCAGCAGTAATCCAAATAAAGCCGCAAAAATAAAGAAATATGTCCCGTAAATGCCTGAGGTAACATAGGATTTCTCCTGGACAAATACAAAACCATACCCCCGACCCAACTCATGTAGGTTAAAGGGATATTGCACGATGAGAACAGGTTCCCGATGACCTTCACTATCTATAAGTTCTCCTTCATAGCTCCCTCTCAGCCCGCCTGTTATCTCACGGTACATACGGTCATAGACTCTTTTGTTTATGGTCTGACTAGGGAAGTTACTTGATGTATGAAGCTCTAGTAATTTATCATCTTGAAAGGCAAATTTGTATGCACCCATTCCCAGATAATAATTCAAGGTAGACTCGGAGAAAAAATTTAACAAATTCAATTTCAGCAAAATCTTAACATCACTTCTCGTTGAAGCCGCAAAAAGACAGGTGTGACAGGATGTCCTGGGAAGTTCTTTTTGAACTGTACCTTTTTCGAAATAATTGTTGGTATTGAGCCTGTAATAAATGGTCTTTCCCCGCTGTTGAATATAGAGGGTATCAATCAAGCTATAGTAAGTATTTAGTATTCTACGGGCCCTTGCATCATAAAAGACCTCCTGCACTTCCTGATCTAAATTGTCTAAATTTTCCGGGGAGTTGGCAAAGGATACTATTTCTGAATTGAGATTGGTAAATCTCCGCTGCGCTTCATTGGCAGCAAGCTCTACTTGCTTATTCAGGAATATCTGTCTTGTCTCGATCAAGTTGTCTGAAAGTGCCCGATAAAAAAACAAGGCAAGCAAGATTGTCAAAACGACTGAAAAAATACCAAAGCTAAGGAGCCATGAAAATTTTTCTGATACCCTGCCTTCATTTATTCGCATTTCTTTCCAATGTTAATGTTGAAGATTAATTAAATACCAATTTATCATATTCATCTTTCTACAAAATGCTTTGTAATCATAACCTTCCAAATTAAATTCAAAAGCACCTTCTTTTTCCAATAAGAATTTAGAGGCCATCTGCCGTACTTCCTTACTTTTACTCTTGAACAAATTAAAGTCCTCCTTTCTGAAATTGTCAGCGAGTATGGTCTGAACGTACGTGTGATTTCTCAAAGGTGGCATACTTAATGCCTCAATTGCTTTGCCGGATCCAGCTACTATTGTTCCATCATTATCTATTATAACGAGACTTTCGTCAAATTTGGCCAGAAAATACCGCATCAGGTCTGCCAAAGTGATGTCAATCCCCAATACACCCTTAAATTCATTGTTGAAATACACCGGATGTATAATGGAAAGTATCCACCCCCTCCCTGCGGGATCAATGTAAATTTCCTCCACCCATAAATGCTTTCTCTCCGGATTACGGACCTCATCACCCAAATAATAAAAATTGAAGGCTGTCACGTCAATATCAGGGTCAATGGTATTGACCAAGTCATAGGGTGGGTATAGCCTGGACAGCTGACTTTCGGTATTATAATAAACCTGAGCCACCATGGGGTATTTTTCAACAATATTTTTGAACCTCTGATCCAAAGGTTCTGTCAGATAGACTTCATCAACTGACTGAGCCCTGTTTGGCGCAAGAAGCGAAATAAACACCGTACTTTCATTGTTTGCCAGGTTGGGATTGAAAAACCAGTCATTTTTATCTATTATATATTTCTCCTTTGCCGCAATAGAAACAAGGCTATCTTCTTTTGCATACAATTGGGATGAAAACGCAGCCAACTCCTCAATTTCTACTTCGAGTGGCATAAGCTCAACTTCGAGGGTTGTAATTATTGAATCCAATAGTTCAAACTCGGTAATATCATCAAATCTATTTTCAGTATTACAACCGAAAAAAGTTATTAAAGCGAATTTTAATACCAAAACACTATATTTCATCTTCGAATAATTAAATACTATTCAAATTTACATATTTCCCAATTGATATCTAAGCGTTTGATGCATTTCATCAGATCTTTTTTTTATCATTTCCCAAAATTCTCCCTCGAGAAAAAAATCAATGTCTTTTTCCGAAGTAAGATCCAACTCGCTGACTTTAAAGGTCTGTTCAATCATCCCGTCTTCAAACTTGAGCAAATATTTATTGTTCCATGAAAAAACACTGATTCTAACCCCTTCTTTTACGAGTTCCCTCACTATCCTCATACTTCCCGAAGTAAAACGGTAGAAAAAGTTATTTCGGGTTTTAAGGAAGAGGCGACAGAGCAATATTTTTCAACTGCCAACCTAACCACCTTTTCGAACTCCTCAGGTGTAGCATCGGGAGATACCAACGTAAATTTCATATGTATAGACGTATAAAATGCCGGGATTCCATCGTTTCTTTCGCCCGTTGCTTCTATCCTAAAATCTGCGATATCCCTTCGCTTTTTCTTCATCATTAGAACAGTATCTATTGCGGAGCAACCAGCAAGGGCTGACAGGAGAAGTTCCATGGGTGACTGATGGGTTTTCTCATCACCAGCATACATATCTATTCCCACCACGTTTCCCGTAGTATTCACTGACTCATATTCATGGTCAGATTTCATTGTTAGCGTAATTGATCGTTTAGACATATCCTTTTAAAAATACCAATTTTAGTTATTATATTCCCTAATGAGCTACATGTTTCTTCTGTATTGACCACCCACAGCATATAACCCGTGAGTCAGTTCACCTAAGGAACAATAGGCTGCGGCTTCCATAAGCTGATAGAAAATATTCTGACCGCCTATAGCCGCCTGCTGTACCTGAACAACTTGATTTTTTGACTGCTCGGCAAATGCCCGTTTTTGTGACAATACATTTTGTATTTGATTTTCCTTATCTACGGTAGTAGCGCGGATAATTTCTCCGGGTGTGACAGTAGGTGAACCTGTCGTCGACAGAAACGTATTTACTCCGATAATTGGATACTCACCAGAATGCTTGAGCGTCTCATAGCGCATGCTCTCCTCCTGTATTTTACCCCGCTGATACATGGTTTCCATTGCTCCCAGAACTCCTCCCCGGTCATTGATCCTATCAAACTCCAAATATACCGCTTCTTCTACCAAATCCGTCATTTCTTCGATGATAAATGACCCCTGTAATGGGTTTTCATTTTTTGCAAGACCCTGTTCTTTGTTGATAATCAACTGAATGGCAAGCGCTCTTCGCACGGAGGCTTCAGTTGGTGTAGTAATGGCCTCATCATAGGCGTTGGTATGAAGGGAATTGCAATTGTCAAAGACTGCATAAAGTGCTTGAAGTGTTGTGCGAATATCATTGAAGTCGACCTCTTGGGCATGGAGCGATCGTCCTGAGGTTTGAATATGATATTTGAGCATCTGCGAACGTTCATTTGCCCCATATTTCAGCTTCATGGCCTTGGCCCATATCCTCCGGGCCACCCTGCCAATGACGGCATATTCGGGATCAAGGCCATTGGAGAAGAAAAATGAAAGATTGGGTGCGAAATCATCTATATTCATTCCTCGGGAAAGGTAGTATTCCACATAGGTGAAGCCGTTGGAAAGCGTCAGAGCTAACTGGGTGATCGGATTGGCACCTGCTTCCGCGATGTGGTATCCGGAAATGGAAACTGAATAAAAATTCCGAACCCCGCGGTCAATAAAGTACTGCTGCATATCCCCCATAAGCCTAAGCGAAAACTCAGTGGAGAAAATACAGGTATTCTGAGCTTGATCTTCCTTGAAGATATCGGATTGTACCGTTCCGCGGACCCTTGACAAGGTGTCCGATTTTATCTTTTGATAGACTTCCCGAGGAAGAACCCAGGCACCACTTACACCAAGAAGCATTAATCCCAACCCATCATGACCCTCAGGAAGGGCATCAGCATAAGTTGGTACTTCAGTGGATAGCTTTTGATAATATTCCTTTATTTTTCCTTTAATCTCCCCTTCTATGCCGTTGGCCAAGATATATTTTTCACATTGCTGATCAATGGCCGCATGCAGGAAATAGGCCGTGATAATGGAGGCAGGGCCATTTATTGTCATGGAAACCGAGGTCATCGCATCGGCTAAATCAAATCCCGAATAGAGCTTCTTGGCATCATCCAAGGTACAGATACTTACTCCTGAATTTCCAATTTTTCCAAATATATCCGGTCGGAAATCCGGGTTTTCCCCATAAAGGGTGACGGAGTCAAAGGCGGTGGAGAGACGCTTGGCAGGCAACCCTCTTGAAAGGTAATGAAAGCGCCGATTGGTTCGTTCGGGTCCTCCTTCTCCGGCAAACATCCGGGTAGGCTCCTCTCCTTCCCGCTTAAAAGGGAATACGCCTGCCGTATATGGGAATTCTCCTGGGAAATTTTCCCTGAGGCCCCATTTCAATAAATCCCCCCACGCTTCATAAGTGGGCAATGCAACTCGTGGAATGCGGGTGGATGAAAGCGATTCCGATGAGGTCTTGACCTTTATTTTGCGGTCACGGACTGTAAATGAAAAATATTCCTCCTTATATTTTTGGGACTTTTGGGGCCAGTTCTGAAGCCATTCCATGGACCTTGGATCCATGCGTTTTTCCAATTTTTCACGTAGCCCCTCTAACATTATTCTGGACGGATGTACTTCATCCGCGACCTCCATGTCCATCACTTCAAGGGCTTTACTGATCCCAAATAGCTGCTGGGCAATCTCTTTCTGACCAATCACCCAGTTGTCATATTCTCTGTTTGCTTCGGTAATTTCGGATAAATACCTTACCCGGGATGGAGGAATTATGAAGGTAGGATGCTTGAATTCGTCGTCTCCCGTGGCCAAACCCGAAAAGTGAATGCCACTACGGTGACTAAGCGTTTTCATGAGTGAATTATAGAATGTGTTCATTCCTGGGTCATTGAACTGAGAAGCCATGGTGGAAAAAACCGGCAACTCCCATTCGGGTAAATCCCATGCCAAATGGTTTCGCCTGTATTGTTTTTTCACATCTCTCAGGGCGTCTTCCGCTCCTTTCTTGTCGGCCTTGTTTAATACAATGAGATCTGCAAAATCCAGCATGTCTATTTTCTCAAGCTGTGTCGGCGCTCCATACTCCGGCGTCATTACGTAGACGGACACATCCGCAAACTCTACAACCTCCGAGTCGGACTGACCGATGCCGGATGTTTCCAAAAGGATGAGATCAAACTGTACCGTCTTCAATACCGTCAAGACTTCCGATATATGCTTGGATAGGGCTAGGTTTGACTGCCTTGTCGCCATAGACCTCATATATACCCTGGCATTGTCGATAGCGTTCATTCTAATTCGGTCCCCTAAAAGTGCTCCT